>JANYAG010000265.1 GCA_025361465.1 Gemmatimonadota bacterium | reverse complement strand
CGGAAATTGATGAAGCCGGGCCCGGCGATCTCCGCCGAGCGCAACCCTGCGGCGGCCAGGTCGAGGGCGGCCACCAGGCGTTCGGCGACGGCGCGCGGATTGGTCCGCTCGCGACGCGCGATCTGCATGGCGATGTTGGTGGCGAGATCCCCATGACTCGGATCGCGCGGCCGCTCGAGGGTGTACTCGATGTCACCAGCCCCGAGGCTGGTCGCCACGCGAAGCAGTTCCGCCCGGAGCGCGTCACTCACGTGGAGTCCGACGAGCGCGACGACGACTTCTTCTCACTCCCGGTGGCCTTGGTGGCCTTGCCGGCGCTCTCCGACGGCTTGGTGGTGCTCGTCTCCGGCTTCGGCTCGGACTTCCGGTCGGACGGAGTGTCGGACGGAGTGTCGGACTTGCTCTCGCTCTTGGAGGAGACCGGAGCATCGGAAAGACTCGCCGCCGCATGGCCATCCTTGCGCGGGCCCTTGCCGTCCTTGCCGTAATCGGTGATGTAGAAACCGCTGCCCTTGAAGATCAGCCCCTGGCCGCCCGAGATCTTCCGCGCCGCCTTGGCGCCACACTCAGGACACTTGGCGACCGGCTTGTCGTTCATCTTCTGGATGCGCTCGAACGCATGGCCGTTGGCGCAGACGTATTCGTAGGTCGGCATTGCTCCCCATCTCGTGAGCTAACCCAAAGCAAGCCTTAAAGATAGGGACTCAGCTCCGGGCACTCAAGCAGGACCGGCAGCCTGCTCGAGCGCCGCCAGCACGCCATCATCGATCCGGTGGCCCCCAGCGAACGTGTGCAACGCCACCGGGGCCCCCGCTGCGCGCAGGCGCTCGGCATCGGTCGTCACCTGCTCCAGCGTGACCCAGACGTCCCTGTCGCCGACGACCAGGTGGACTGGCTCGGCTCCAAGGGCGCCACGGAGGAGGTCGGCGGTCACGTCCTCCGGGAAGCCGCCAGCCCAGCAGACCAGGCGATCGACCGGCCGGGTGCGGCGGACCAGCCACCGTGCCGCCGCCGCGACGCCCTGGGAGAACCCGTGCAGTTGGAGGCGGGTGGCGGGATCGACCAGGCCGATGGTGACGCGGTCGAGATAGCCAAGCAGGTCCTCGAGTTCGTGATCCCGGTCCTCCCTGGTCATCCAGGAGGCCCCGACCCGGCGGACCCCCTTCTCCTCGAGGTAGAAGCGCGACAGCCCCTCCGGGGCAATGAGGACTCGCCCGGGGCGCTCCGCCTTCCGGAAGCCGTGCAGGATCCCCTGGGAGAGCATCCCAAAACCATGGAGAATCAACCACGCTTCGCTGGCGGTCTCGAGATCGCCGACAATGCCGATTCGCGCGTGGCGGGGGACCACCAGGCTGCGAAAATGTATCGGTGACCCATCGGTGCGTTCGCGCTTCCGCGTCACGCGCTGCCACCGTGATAGACGCCCCACACCTCGCGCATGGCATCACTGATCTCGCCGATGGTCGCCCGGGCGCGCACTGCGGCGAGAATCGGCTCCATCATCCCGTCGTCGCGTGCGGCAGCGCGACGCACCGCCGCAACGGCGGTGGTCACGGCTCCGTCATCACGCGCGGCCCGCACGCCCTCGAGTCGACTGCGTTGCTCGCGCTCGAGCGCACGGTAGTCGGGGGCGGGACTGACCGTCGGCACCGAGTCGTCGGTGAAACGATTCACCCCGACCACCGTGATCTCTCCGGCTTCCTGCGCCTGCTGAAACGCCCAGGCACTCTCGGCGATCGCCCGCTGGAAGAAGCCCGCCTCAACTGCCACCGCTGCCCCCCCAAGGGCATCGACCTCTTCGATCAGTTGTCGCGCTTCGGTCTCGATGCGATCGGTGAGGTGCTCGACGTACCAGCTCCCGGCCAGCGGGTCGACCGCTCGGCTCACTCCGCTCTCGAAGGCGAGGATCTGCTGCGTCCGCAAGGCGAGCGTGGCCGATGCCTCGGTCGGGAGGGCAAGCGCCTCATCAAACGCGTTGGTGTGAAGCGACTGAGTTCCGCCCAGCGCCGCGGCGAGCGCCTGCACCGTGACCCGCACGACGTTGTTGAGCGGCTGGCTGGCCTGCAGCGTCACACCGCCGGTCTGGGTGTGGAAGCGGAGCCGAGCCGAGGCATCATCGGCCCCGAACCGCTCGCGCATCAAGCGTGCGTAGAGTCGCCGGGCCGCGCGGAACTTGGCGACCTCCTCGAAGAGATCGTTGTGCGAGGCAAAGAAGAACGACAGCCGCGGCCCGAACTTCGCCAGCGGCACGCCAGCCGCGATG
>JANYAG010000259.1 GCA_025361465.1 Gemmatimonadota bacterium | reverse complement strand
GTGCTGCTGCACGATCGCGAGGTGGGCACGATTACGCGTTTCCCGGACGATCGATCCCTCTTCACGCTGCACGAAGACTACGCCCGCGATCCGAACCGACCAACGCTCAGCCTGTCGCTGAAGACCAGTGACGGAGGGGTCGACGTGTCGCGGCGTCCCACCCGCACCCGGGTGGCGCCGTTCTTCTCGAACCTGTTACCCGAAGGCCACCTGCGGGAATACCTGGCGCGCCTGGGAGAGATCAACCCGACGCATGAGTTTTTCTTGTTGTGGCTCCTCGGACAGGACCTGCCAGGGGCCGTGACGGTGCGTCCGGCGGATGGCAACGAATTGCCGCCAAGGGACGAACCACCCTCCGGCGCGGCGACACCAGAACATCACGTGATGCGCTTCGCCCTGGCTGGCGTCCAACTCAAGTTCTCCGCCGTCATGGAGACCGATGGAGGGCTGACCATTCCCGCGGAAGGCGTGGGTGGGTCGTGGATCCTGAAGCTGCCATCCGCGCGCTATCCCGCCGTCCCGGAAGTGGAATGGGCGATGATGGAGTTGGCACGAGCGGTGGGCATTGCGGTCCCGCTCGTCAAGCTGGTCGAACCAGGCGACCTGGCGAACGTCCCAGTGGAGGTCACCACCCTCGGACGAGCGCTCGCCATCGCACGCTTCGACCGAGGCGAGGCGCATCAGCGCATTCACATCGAGGACTTCGCCCAGGTCTTCAATCAGTTTCCCCAACGCAAGTACGAACGCGCCAGCTATGAGGAGATGGCCCGGGTGCTCTGGGCCGAGGCGGGGCAACCGAGCGTGATCGAGTTCGCCAGGCGGCTGGCGTTCTCCGCCCTGATTGGCAATGCCGACATGCACCTGAAGAACTGGTCACTGATCTACCGGGACGGGCGGACGCCTGAACTGGCGCCCGGGTATGACTTCGTCGCCACGATCGCGTACCTCGACGACCCACAGATGGCCCTGAGTCTCGGCGCCACGAAAGCAATGCATGCCGTGGACCTCGCGCTCTTCGGGCGATTCGCTGATCGCGCGGGACTGCCGCGACACCTGGTGATGGAGGCCGCGCGGGAGACGGCGGAGCGGGTCCGGCAGGCATGGGGCCGCCATCCCGCCCTGGACGTCATTCCCGTCGAACTCCGGAAGAAGATCGAAGCCCATATGCAGCTGGTGCCGTTGGGGCGGTAGCCAGCGCCGCGGCGGACTCGCGCTCGCGGCTGATAGCCGCGGGTCGGGTGCCGCCACGCACAGAGGGGCCGCGGACTTCCGCGGCCCCTTTTCGCTTCTCGCCCCTCCAGTTACCAGTCATTAGCCACCCTTCATCGTTCATCGTTCATCGTTCATCGTTCATCGTTCATCGTTCACCGTTCATCGTTCACCGTTCACCGTTCACCGTTCACTGTTCACCGTTCACTGTCTCTTCTTCATATCCTCGATATTCACGAATGCCACCTGGTCGCGGTCGCCCAGCACCCGCGACCGCTCGAACGCCTCGGCGGCGCTGATGTGCCACCACACATGACCCACATCGCCATCAGACTCTGTCTGGATCAGCCAGCTCCCGCCAGATCCACGGGAGCACTCCAGGTGGTGGAGCCGACTCGCCGAGCGACGTGATCTCATCCGGCGTGACGCCGAGGAATGCCGGCCACCCCGACTCCATTTCGCCGGCGCGTTCGGGCCGCTTGGCCACCCAGCGCGAGAACGCCAGGCCGAGCAGATCCTCACGCTTCGCCTTCAGCGCCAGCTGCCCCGCGAGCCGCAGCTGCGCCGGTGTCAGCATCGTGGTATCGAGCAGTGCGCGGGTGATGTCGAGTTGGATGGCGCGCACCGCGCCAGCGCCCTCATGCGCTATGATCCGCTCGCCAATGGTCTCATGTCCGAGCGCGGCTTGCCCGTCGCTCACTACGACGAAGCCGCGCCGTTCGAGTTCCGGATCGATGGAGCCACTTTCGAAGAGCCGGGTCGGCAACGGCTGCTCGGCCACCGCGAGCCAGCGCAGCACCCGCACCGAGTCGGCAGGCAGGGCCGCGATGCGCTCCTCGAGCACCATGGTCTCGGGCGTCAGGCGATTGAGTGCGGCTGGATCGACCAGCTCCCAGGCACCGTCCTGCCGTTCCAGTGCACTGCGCTCCAGCAGCCAGTGCAGTGCTTCGAGCACTCGCTGCGGCACACCGGCCGAGACGCCGCGAATCGGCGGCGCGATCAGGTCGAGCATGGCGCCGTCGGCATCGGCCACTCCCTGCAGCAGCGACTCGACTTGCTCCACCGTCAGCGGCGACAGTGTGTGCGTCGCGCCCGGGTGAAGCGCCGGCTGCAGTCGTCGCGACGTGCCGACCACCAGGAGGCGGCCGATCTTGCAGCGTTCGATCGCGCCGCAGATGACGGCTTCCGACTGCGGATCCCAGCGGTGCAGGTCATCGAGCAGCAGCGCCTGGGGGTGGTCCTCCACCAGCG
>JANYAG010000175.1 GCA_025361465.1 Gemmatimonadota bacterium | reverse complement strand
GACGGCAACAGTTTGATCGTGAACATGGTATCCAACCCTCTCCGAACGAACTTTACTGGATCGGCGGCAATGCATCGCCAATTTGGCGCACCTGGTTTTGAAGGATCCGGTCCCACTCGCTGACGGGCGGGAGCGCGCTCGTGCCCTGTTTGAGGTTATGCGCGAGCCTCAGGTTGCGAATCAACTCCTGATACTCCTGGGTTGCCGCGACCCCAGCCCGGTCAATCATCGGCGTCCCGGTCCTGAGGTGGGTCTTGAATACTTCGCGAGCGGCGTCGAGAACGTCGGCCGGGGTTGCGTCGGCGCCCAAGGCGATAAGATGGTCGGTCTTGGTCTTCAACACATTCCCCAACGATTGGGCCATCTCGCGGTTCATCACGTCGCCAGAGATCAACTCGCCAGGCCGCACCCGGTAGGGGGTCTTCTGGTTCGCCCAGTGGGCGCCCTCGCGCGGAACCTCTCTGAACTGCAACTGCCCATCGGGCGTCAGCGTGCCTTCGTGCGCAGGGATTCCCAGCTTGTCCGGCGTGGCGGCGAACCTTTCGGGGCTGCCGTTCATGACCTTGTGACCGAGGTTCTCGGGCGTGGCGCCAAGATGACCGAAATCCTTCTTGACGACGTCGCCCATCGTCTTTTCGACCAGATCGGCCGTGTTCTTGTCGTTCAGCAGAAAGCCTTTTTTCGTGCGAACCTCCCAGAGGGCATCGCAGTCGGCCCCGCCGGGATTCCCTGCCGTTTTGACTTTCACTTTGTATCCGGCGGCCTCCAACTCCTGAGCCGTCTTACTGAGGATCTTGCGGTTCAATTCCCCGCTGGCGCTCTCGATAGTCTTGAGTGTCGAACTGTTCAGCTCCTTCTTGACAAGATTAAAAACGGCCGGGGCCGACTTCTTCAGCTTCACCAGATCGGCGATCGCCTGCTGCTTCTTCGCTGGATCGAGCAGATCGTCGGCCACCCGGTTCATATTCTGCATCATCTTCGTCTTCTGCTCGAAGATCTTGGTGGTCTCCGCAAAACCCTCGCGTTCCATCGTTCCCCACGGCTTGAATTTGCCGGTGGGAGGCCTGCCGGGACCGGTGTCGATCGTTCTGCCGCCGGGCACCGGAAGCGTTTTGCCGGTCAGCAGGCTTGTATCCACTCCCAAGGCCCCGCCGACCTTAGTAATTCCGGCCTCGGCCCAACGAGCCAGTTTGGCAGTGGAGTACTGCGTTAAGCCGCCCATGGCCAGCATGACCTCCACCTGGCCGATCACCTTGATCCGGTCGGTGATTGGCTTGTGCGAGTCGAACAGGTCATGGACCCCGTTGTACACGGGTTCCACCAAGGTCTTGCTGAAGAACCTGCCGGCCTGGACCAGACCTTCCTTGTGGTTCTCGGCGGCGGTGGCCTGCCATTTCAAGAGTTCCTCGCCGACCGTACTGTAGAATCCCCCGATCTTCTTCATACTCTGGATCGGGCTGCCGAAGACTTCCACCACGGTCTCGCCGGCGGCCTTTAGCGTGTCGTGGCCCAATTCCCAGGCCGAGCTCCGGGTTTCTCCGTCCATGGCTGCTGCGCCCAAATCCTTGACGTCCTTGACCACACCTCGCACAAAGTCGGTTACTTCCTCCGAGACGACGACCCCGCGATCCGATTGCCGTTCCAGCCGCTCGACTTTCTCGCGCTGCCAGTCGATGACACGTTGTCGCAAATGATCGATATAGGCCTGCCGCGAATCCTCCCGGTCTTTGATCGACTTCTGCCATTGGTCGTAGGCGCGCTTGACGTCTTCGCTCTGCCCGGTGTGTAGATCGTCCTCGGCCTTCTGGTCGAGCCAGGTTCGCCGCGACTTCTCCTGCTCGTAGAGGTTGCGGCCGACCCAGCCGCGATCCTCGTCGCTCCACACCTCGCCCTGCTCGTTCGTCTGGCCGTCGTAACCTCGCGGGGGCATCGTCACTTGCGGCGGTTCGACCGGCGTTGGTGGAGTGCCGCTGAGCCACTCGTGAGCCCCGTCGGCGACGTCTTTCCATCGCACCCCGCTGGAGACCATCGTCAACCATGCCCCGATCGCTCCCAGCCCGCCAAGCACCGCTGCCCCGCCTGCCGCCGACTCGGGCGAAAGAATCGACGTGGGTGAGTCGTCCGTCGAGCCATCGGGCGTGTCGGTAGTGGTTGCCGAATCGTCGGCGGGCGGCGGCGGGATAGTCACATCGCCGCCCGGCTCCGGCGAGGTCGGAGAAGGCGGCTCACCCCCAATGGGCGGCGTTGGCCCGGGCGGCACCGCGCTGTCTGTCGGCGTCCCGTCTGGCGG
>JANYAG010000164.1 GCA_025361465.1 Gemmatimonadota bacterium | reverse complement strand
GCCGATACCGGCGGCCTCCCGGCGAATGGGGCGAGAGTGGTCTATCGCGCTCCGTCGGTAGAAGCACTGCTGGCGGCGGCCTCGACGGATGACGCCGGCCCGCCGCTTCCCGGTCCCGGGACCGCTGCCGCAACTGAACGGCCGGCGCCGGATCGTCCGGCGTAGCGCACCCGTCACATCGGCCGCTTCACGGAGAAGGACGATACCGGGATTCTCTTCGCCGCCCGTCACTGGCGCGCGGAGGGGGACTATCGTAGACTAAAAGAGTCGGAATTGGCGATCCGATCTGGGATGAAGTTCCCGAACCTCAGACAGGATGGCGGACCATGTCGACTCTACGCGGCGTGTCACGGCTAGTCGCGATTGCCGCCGCGCTGCTCGGCGCATCATGCGGGGGCGGCGGCGGTTCCCCAACGACGCCACCACCGCCACCCCCGCCGCCGGTCCTGACAGCGATCACCATCTCGGGTGAAACCACGGTCGCCGTGGGCGCTTCGCTGTCCCTCACAGCGATCCCGAAGGACCAGAACGGCAGCGCCATCGCGGTCACGATCAATTGGACGTCAGGGTCCGCCGGGGTCGCGACGGTGAGCAGCAGCGGCGTGGTGACTGGTGTTGCGCCTGGGACGGCGGTCATCACGGCCACATCCGGCAGCGTGAGCGCCACCGCCACCATCACGGTGCCGGCCGTGCCGGTGCTCACCTCGATCACCCTGAGCGGTGGGACAACTGTCGTGGCTGGCGCCGCGCTGCAGCTCACGGCCGCGCCCAAGGACCAGAATGGTGGCGCAATTGCCGCGGCCATTGTCTGGGCCACGGGGGCGACAGGCGTTGCGACGGTCTCCGGCAGCGGCGTGGTGACTGGTGTCTCGCCGGGAACCGCGGTGATCACTGCCACGGCGGGGGGCGTGAGCGGCTCAGTGCCCATCACGGTTGCTGCCCCGGTGCTGACGACGATCACGCTCAGCGGCGGAACGTCAGTCGTCGTCGGCCAGACGCTGCAGCTTGCGGCGTCTGCCAAGGACCAGGTCGGCAATCTCATCGCCGCGACACCGGCCTGGTTGTCGAGTGCCGCAGGTATCGCCACGGTGAGCAGTACCGGACTGGTGACGGGTGTTGCTGCGGGGACCGCGATCATTACAGCGACATCGGCTGGCGTGGTGGCGAACGCGACGATCTCCGTGACACCGACACCTCCGGTCCTCTCCGCGATCGTCATCAGCGGAAGCACCACGGTCGTGGCGCACTCGGCGCTGCAGCTCACCGGGTCGCCGAAGGATCAGTTCGGCAACGCCTTCGCCGCACCGATCACCTGGTCGTCGAATGCCACCGGTATCGCCACGGTTGGCACCACGGGGCTCGTGACCGGTGTCTCGTCCGGTACGGCCACGATCACGGCGTCGTCGGGGAGCATCAGCGCGGGTCAGCTCGTCACGGTGACGCCACAGATCCTCACGACGATCGCGATCAGTGGTGGTTCGAGCGTCCAGGTTGGCCAGGAATTGGAGCTCGTCCCCACTTCCCGGGACCAGAACGGCCTGGCGATGACGGCGGTTGTGACGTGGGCATCGGATGCCACGACGGTCGCATCGGTGAACTCGAACGGTGTGGTGGCCGGCATCCTGCCTGGCACGGCCAATATCACCGCGTCGTTCGGTCTGGTCAGCAGTTCACCGATCGCCGTCAGCGTCACGCCGGCGCCCGTGTTTCCTGCCAGCGCGAATGTGGACGCGACGCCGGGTGCGATCTTCAGCCCTGCCACCGTCGACATCGCCCGGAACGGCACCGTGAACTGGGTCTTCGCCAGTCTCGGGCACACGGTGTTCTTCGACACCGTGGGTCCAGGCACGCCGGCCGACATTTCCGCCACAACGTCGAATGCCACGGTATCACGCGGCTTCACCACGGCCGGCACGTACAATTACCACTGCATCATTCACGCGGGGATGACCGGAACGGTGATCGTCCACTAGCCGACACACTGGCGTGCGATGACGCGGCAGGTCCGGCGATGGCGGCCACGCCTCGCGGTCGTGATCCCTGCCTAGTGCCGGCTGGTTGCCGTCGCCGGAGGCCGATCCACCACCTTCTGCTCGAAGACGTTCTGCACGAAGAAGAGCAGCACGAAGCTCAGCAACCCTGCCATGATCGGCGTCATGATCCAGCCGACCGCGACGCGGCCGAGCGTGCCGTACTGAATTCCCTTGCCGCGCTTGACGAGGGCGATGCCGAGGATCGCGCCGATGATGGCCTGGGTGGACGACACCGGCACCAGTGGTGGCGCCGGGAGGCCAATGGCGTGCAGTGCGTGTTGCAGTCCCTGGGAGGTGAAGACGAAAAGCGCCAGGGTATGCGCCAGCACGACGATGAGGGCCAGGATCGGGGTCAGCTTGAAGATCTGGCTGCCGACCGTGGCCATCACCCGGCGCGAGTCGGTGTAGATCCCGATGGCGATGGCCACGCCGCCCAGCAGGAAAAGTTGTTCGGCGCCGGTGATGCGGATGACGGAACCAAACCGGAGCTCGTCGAAGGGCGAGGCGGGAACGAAGACGCCCATCACGTTGGCGATGTTGTTGGCGCCGAGGATGTAGGCGCCTGCCGCGCCCACGACGATCAGGCCGAGGCGGGTATAGGCATCCAACGACAGGAGATGGATCCGGCGTCGGGCGAGCCACCAACGGGCTCCCAGGTAGAGCACGATGGCGAAGCCGGCGGCGAGGAGGGGGGAGATCACCCACGCGCTCATGATCTGTACCAGGGTCGCGTGACCGGTCGGTGAACCGGTGAAGAAGTTCCAGCCGATGATCGCCCCGACGATGGCCTGCGAGGTCGAGACCGGGAGTCCGGAGTGGCTCTTCCACGCCACGGTGATGCCGGCGGTGAGCGCGACGGTGAACGATCCCGCGATCGCATTGACCGCCCCGAGGGCGCCCAGTGTCCCGGTGGCGCCGGCTCCACCGATCACGGCGCCAAGCACCACGAAGATGCTGGCGATCAGGGCCGCGACCCGGAAGGAGACCATTCGGGAACCGACGGCGGTGCCGAAGATGTTGGCGGCATCGTTGGCGCCGAGCGACCAGCCGAGAAAGAGGCCGCTCAGCAGGAAGAACCAGATCATCGCGTCACACGTACCGCTTGATGGCGGCGATCGCCAGGCGGTCGCAGACGTCGTCGGCGTCCTCGGCGATCCGCTCGGTGTGCGCCACGAAGTAGCGCAACTGGCTCTTGTGGCTGAGGTGCAGGTCCAGCTTGAAGATCGCGCGGACATACGTCTCGGCGAGCCGGTTGACCTCCTCGCGCAACCCCTGGGCTCGCGAGATATGATCGCGCACCGCACTGAGGTCGCGGAAGTAGGCTCTGCAGCCCCCGACCATCGCCTCGACCGATGCGATGGCGTTGTCCGCGAGATCGAAGAAGAGGGGATTCAGGTTGTCCGGCAGTTCGGGATGTTCGGTGGAAAAATGCAGCAGTGTCGAGGTGATCAGGTTGAGCACCTCGTCGGCGCTCTCGAGCAGTCCGAGGACGTCGCCGCGCGATTCGGGGATCAGGGTCTGCAAGTAGAGCTTGCTTTCGATGGATCGCCGCAAGGTGTCCCCCCGTTGCTCCACCGACCGCAGCTCCAGCAGTCGCGCCTCGAACTCCTCGAAGCGGTGCTCGAGGTAGCATTTCACGCCCTGCCGGTAGAGCAAGCCGCCCTGGATGATCAGGTCGAGGTACTCATCGGTTTCCGCTTCAAGTTCGTGGGTCTGGCGGAACAGGATGGTCATCGTTGCGATCCCTCCGTGATGCGGCGCCTCGTGCTGGCCCCGACCGCGCGCCAGGACACCATTGCCCTGCACGATGAAAAGCTATGCCGGCCCGGCCGGATGGAAAGTTCGCTGGGGAGGAGGGCACGGAAAGCGAATGCCGACGACGCGTTGTGGGATTGCGTCATCGGCATCGAAGGAGGGCGTGATGGCGGCGGTCTAGTCCGCCTCGACCTGCGGCTTGTGGGCTGCGGCCAGCTTCTGCTGCAGCAGCAGCGGCGCCGGCTCGTAGTGGCTGAACTCCAGGGTGTACGACCCTTCGCCAGCGGTGATGGACTTCAGTCGCGCGGGAAAGGTCTCCAGCTCTGACAGCGGCACCAGCGCGGCCACCTTGCTGAGGCCGGAGCGCAGCATATCGGTGCCCCGAATGTGGGCCCGGCGCCCGCTGAGTTCACCGGTGAGGTCGCCGATCTGCGAACTCGGCACCAGTACTTCGATGACCACAATGGGCTCGAGCACCTGCGCGCGGGCCTTGGAGAGCGCCTCGAGGAACGCCTTGCGTCCAGCGGAGACGAAGGCGATTTCCTTGGAATCGACCGCGTGGCTCTTGCCGTCGTAGACGATGACACGCAAGTCCTGCAACGGGTAGCCCGCCACGAAGCCCGGTTCGAGCACCGAGCGCACGCCCTTCTCCACCGCGGGGATGTACACCGAAGGAATCGTCCCGCCCTTCACCTCGTTGGAGAACTCGAAGCCCGAGCCGCGCGGCAGCGGCTCCACCCGCAGGTACACTTCGCCGAACTGCCCGGCGCCGCCGGTCTGCTTCTTGTGCCGGCAGTGTCCCTCGGCCTTTGCCGCGATGGTCTCGCGGAACGGGATGCTTGGCGGCCGGGTTTCGACGGCGAGCTTGTATTCGCCGGCCATGCGCTCGAGCAGGGTCCGGAGATGCAGCTCGCCGAGGCCGCGAATCACCGTCTCATTGTTGCCGGCGTTCCGCTCGACCCGGAAGCAGGGATCCTCGGCACTGAACCGGTGCAGCACGTCGGACAGTTTCTGCTCGTCGCCGCGCGTCTTCGGCAGCAGGGTGAGCCCGAACACCGAGGACGGGAACTCGAGGGGTGGGGCGTGGATATGGGCATCGCCAGGCGCATCGTGGAGGACATGGCCGAACCGCAGCTCGTCGATCTTGGAGATGGCGCAGATGTCGCCCGGCAGTGCCTCCTCGAGGGGGATCTGCTGCTTGCCGCGCAGCAACCAGAGATGGCCCGGCTTGAAGGGCTTCTTGGCATCGCCGGCGTAGAGCTGCATGTCGGGCGTGATCCGCCCCTGGTGCACGCGCAGCACCGCGAGACGGCCGAGGAACGGGTCGGTCTCGAGCTTGAAGACGTGTGCCACGACGTGCTTCTTGGGGTCCGGCTCCGTGGTCAGGTCGGTGGCCTCGCCCAGCGCCGTGCTGACATAGTGGGGCGGGTTGCCCTCGGCGGGATTGGGCAGGAGCTTGACGATCACGTCGAGCAGTTCGGCGATGCCCGTGCCGATTTTTGCCGAGGTGAACACGACCGGAATCAGGTGCCCCTCGCGCATGGCGCGCTCGAGCGGCTCGTGCAGTTCGTCGGGTGACACCTCGCCCTTCTCGAGGTAGAGCGCCATCAGGTTCTCGTCGACCTCGACGACCTGGTCCACCAATTCGCTGTGCGCCTGCTCCACCGACGAGAAATCGGACTCGCCGCTGGGAGAGAAGAAGCAGTCGACAACCCTGGTGGCCCCGCCGGCCGGGAGGTTGATCGGCAGGCACTCCTTGCCGAACACCTCGCGAATGTTCGCCAGCAGCGCCTCGAGGTCACCGCTTGCCGTGTCAATCTGATTGATGACCAGGACCCGGTCGAGTCCCATCCGCTGCGCCCAGTCCATCATGCGCAGCGTGGTTTGCTCGATGCCGTTGCGCGCGTTGATCACGATCGCGGCCGTTTCCACCGCGGTGAGTGCGGGAAGCGTGTGGCCGAGAAAATCCGGGTATCCGGGGGTGTCCAGCAGGTGTACGCGGGTCCCATGCACTTCAAAGCTCGCAACCGCGAGCTTCAAGGAATGGTGCAGTTTCTTTTCCGCCGCGAGGTAGTCGCAGACGGTACTGCCGCGTTCGACAATGCCGGGAGTGGTCACCGCACCCGCCCGGGCGAGGAGTGCTTCGGCGAGGGTGGTCTTGCCGCTGCCAGCCTGGCCGACCAATGCCAGCGTGCGGAGGTTCTTGATGGAAAGCGAGGCCATGTCAATTCCCGGTGCGGGACGGAGTCACGGACGGCGATTGGAGGCAGCTGCGATTCCGAACATTATCTCCAGATCGGCAGGTGGTCAATCGCGCAGTGGTTTCACCGGAAATCCAGCCCAGCAAAGGGGTTCCGGGCGTTCCCGGCGCGGGAGGAAACGCCGAATCGACGGTAGGGGGATCCCCGACGTCTGTGCAGCTTGGGCGGCCTGACCTATACTATCCGGATGGCCACGCGGAACCCCCTCAAGACACTTGCGACACTGGAGGAGTTGAAGCGGCGCCCCGGCACCGGCGAGGCGGAGGTCCTGCGCGCCTTGACCACGCTGTCACGGTCACGTCTTGGGGACGCGGAGTCGCTGATCCGCCTTCACGAAAGCCTGCTGTTTCTCCGTGCCTACCCGCCGAGCGCGAGAATCAGGCGTCAGGTCGACGCGATGCTGCAGTCCTTTTCCGGGCGCATCGCCAGGCTCGCGGACTCGGGCGGAGACCTGACCCCATTCGACGAGGTGGAGGTCTCCGGTCTCGCCGGGACCTTTGTGACGAGCAACTTCAGTTACACGATGGTCCGCTGGCTTGTCGCGACCCATCCCGGGCAGGTGGCGATCGACTGGGAATGGTTTGACGACGACGAGCGCTTTGGTGCCACGATGCCGCGCTTCCTGCCGCTGCTGGAAGAAGACGCCATGGTCGAGGCGCACGTGCCGTATCGCGAC
Organism: Gemmatimonadota bacterium; assembly: GCA_025361465.1. Lineage (GTDB taxonomy): Bacteria > Gemmatimonadota > Gemmatimonadetes > Gemmatimonadales > GWC2-71-9 > Palsa-1233. The sequence continues at coordinate 16,330 of JANYAG010000164.1, read as the reverse complement.
TGGGTGCGGGCTGCGAAGGGGCGGCGGAACGACCTCGACTGGCTGATCACGCGATTCGAGACCCTCAACATTCCAGACCGGGCCAAGGCCGAGCTGTACGACGCGCTCAAATTGCATGTGCGCTGGAGGTTTGATTTCCCCGCCTCGCGCACCGGGATGACAAGACCACGACGCCGGTTCTACTTCCACCGCACGCCACTGATTCAGCGCGCCGACATTTCGCTCGTGAAGGAACTTGCCTCGCCGCCGATTCCGACTGCACGCCTTTCGCCGGTGGCGGGGGCACGGATCCTGGACCTGGCGCGCGGCACCTCCGCCGTACGCTATCGGGAATTGCACGGCTTCACCCATGGCGACGTGCGGCACGTGCTCAAGGCGGACTTCGGACGCGGCACCGAAGCGTTCGTGTTCGGGGTGCCGCCGGCGCATCGGCTGCCACTCCGTGCCTATCACGCCGCCATGATCCTCAAGAACGGGGTGCCCGTGGCGTATTTCGAAGGTCTGTCGATCTTCGAGCGCCTCGAGAGCGGCTTCAACCTCTATTACACCTTCCGCGAAGGCGAGACCGCGTGGCTGTTTGGCCGCGTCCTGCGGCTGATGCGGCAGCTGCTTGGCGTGACCGTGTTCTCGATCGATCCCTACCAGATCGGTCATGCCAACGAGGAGGGGATCGAGTCGGGCGCTTTCTGGTTCTATCGCAAGCTCGGGTTCCGTCCGGTCCGGCCGGCGGTGCTCGATCTGACGCTGGCGGAGGAGCGGCGCATGGCCGCGGATCGCGCCTACCGGACTCCCGCGCGCATGCTGCGGAAGCTGGCGGATGGCCACCTGCTGTTCGAAATGCCCGCAGCCGGGCCACACGGTACCGAACGCGCGTGGGACCGTTTCGAGGCGCGCCACATCGGCCTCGCCGTCCAGCGGCGGATGGCAGGGAGGTTCGGCGGGGATTCGCAGGCGATGCGTGCCGACTCGGCAGCGTACATCGCACGGACTCTCGACCTCGACACCAGCCGGTGGAACGAGCCGGCACGACACCTCTTTGAAGGCCTGGCCATGGTCCTGGCCATGATTCCCGACATCGGGCGCTGGAGTGCCGGTGAGAAGGAGCTCGCCGTGCGCATCGTCCGGGCGAAGGCCCGGGGCGAAGAAGCGGGCTACCTCCGGCTGATGCAGCGGCACGCGCGGATACGTGCGGCCCTCGTCAAGCTTGGCGTGGCCTGGCCGCGCTGAGACGCCCCCGGGGCGGGCTACCGCATCACTGGTAGGCGAACAGCATCGCGTAGACGATCCACAGCACCATCATGAAGCCTATGGCGAGCGCCGTCCACGCGAACGCGCGAATCGTCTTGATGACAATCGGCTGGTAGGGCACGACCAGGTGCGCTTCGAGCTTGCCCGAGGCGATGAGCTCCTCGTACTCGGCCGGCTTGTCGTGCTTCAGTTCCTCGACGGTCATCCGCCCGGTGAAGATCACCACGTCCATCGGGAACTTCTCCGGACGCAGGTGCGTGTTGAAGAAGTGGATCGTGAAGATGAACCCGGTCGCGAGCAACGCCTCGTCGCTGTGGATGATGGTGGCCACATTGACCAGCCAGCCGGGGAACACCCGGGCGAAGAAGGTCGGGAACCACAGCAGCAGGCCGGTCGAGCCGATGACCGCGATGCCCCAGAACACGGCGAAGTAGTCGAATTTTTCCCAGTAGGTCCACCGGCCGTACGGCGGACGCGAGCCCAGGCCGAGGAACCACTTGATGGAACCGATGAAGTCGGCGAGGTCCTTCCGCCCGAACATCATCGATTTCGGCCCGAGCAGCGTCTCTTGCCATGAGCTCTGGTCGCGGCGCTTGCGGCGGATCACGTCGGTGAGGTGGGTGATGAAGATGCCGACCATCGCGACCGCGGCCGTGCGATGGATGTAGCCTGCCGTCTCGAATCCGCCGAGCAAGTGTGACAGCACCGACGCCCACTTGGTGTACGAGAACTTCAGCGTCATGCCTGTCAGCGCCAGGCTGATGAAGCTGACGATCATGATCACGTGCATCGCCCGGTTGAGCCGGGAGAAGCGCTCGTACTCGAGCTCGCCCTCGACCGCCGCCGGATGCCGGCCGAACTCGCGGCGCATCTTCAGGGCGCGCGGCAGCCAGAGCATGGTGTGGATGCCGCCGACGGTGAAGGTCACGACGAGCAGGCCCGTCATCGCCCAGAAGACCCAGAAGAGCACCGGGTACTTGGCGGGGTCGTGGTGGGTCGCATGCGTCAGGTAGCCCGCGAAGCGCCGGGTGGCGCCCGCGTGACACTTCTGGCAGGTGGACACCACGTTGGCGCGACTGAGGTGCGACCGCGGATCACTGATCGGCAGGATGTCGTGCGATCCGTGGCAGTCATAGCACTGGGCCGTCTTGGTATACCCGAGGCGTGACACCTTGCCGTGGTAGGTGTCGAAGTAGGTCTTGGCGATCTCCTCGTGGCAGGTGCCGCACTGCCCCATGATCCGCAGCTTGAACCCGGCCGCGTCGGTGCGGCTGATGGTATGCGCGGTATGGCAGTCATCGCACACCGGCAGCTTCTTGTCGGTCTTTCCGAAGGCGGCCGAGTGCACGCTCATCGAGAACTGCTTCTCGATGCCGGCATGGCAGCGCCCACAGGTCTTGGGCAGGTTGTTGCGGTTGACGCTGGACTGCGAGCTGTCGCGCGGCAACACGCTGTGCGCGGTGTGGCAGCTGGTGCACGTGGCCGTGACCACGAGCCCGCTCTCGGCCAATCCCTTGCCGTGGATGCTCTCGGTGTAGCGCTCGACAATCTCGGTCTGGGTGCCGGTATAAACCATCGCGGCCTTCTGGCCGGTGCGGTGGCACTGGGCACAGAGGGCAGGGACGTGCGTCGGGAATGACGGCGAGAGCGGGTTGGTCTTGCCGAGCACGCCATGCGTCCCGTGGCACTGCTTGCAGGTCGGTCCGTTGGGGTCCTTCTTGGCGGCCAACTGGCCGTGGGTGCTCACCGAAAATTGCTGCCCGATCTCGGCGTGGCAGGACGCGCAGTTCACCTTCTCGGTCAGCGTCTCGCAGGGGCGCAGGTGCGAGGGGGTGACGCCGGTATGGCACTGGCTGCAGGCCTGCTTGACGTGCATCGACCCGGCCAGGGCCAGGCTGTCGACATAGAGCGATCGCCCATCTTTGGACGCCTTGATGTCACGCCGTTCATGGCAGTGCAGGCAATCGCGGTCCGCCATTCCCTGGTCGTAGAAGACCTTGCGCACCTTGTGGGGTTCATGGCAGTCGGGGCAGGCCGGCAGGACGTGCGCTTCCTTTTCCCACAGCTTGCCATCGATGACCTTGCGGTGCACCGCCTCGATCTGCGCGTGGCACTTCGAGCAGGTCGCCGCGATGTTCGCGCGGGCGATCGAGGACCTGGGGTCGGTGTGCTTGAGGATCGAGTGGGCGGTGTGGCACGACACGCAGGTGGCCGTGACCACGAGCCCCTTGTTCATCAGCGCATCGCCGTGGATGCTCTCCGAGTAGTTGCTGACGATGTTGGACTGGTGGATGGTCCGTTGCCGCATTACCTGGGTGCCTTCGGAGTGGCACTGGCCGCACAGGTAGGGAATGCGGGATGGCTGGACGGGCGAGCGCGGGTCCTTGACCGCCACGATTTCGTGGTTGCCGTGGCAGTTGATGCAGTGTGGTGCGAGCGGATCACCGCGGGCGATGGCCTGGCCATGGAGCGACTGGTCGTGCTGGCGTTGTTCGCTGGCGTGACAGCTGGCGCAGGTGGCGGGTTTCAGGGTGTCGTCGTGGGGAAGGTCCTTCCCCTTGAGGTCCGCGTGGCACCCGACGCAGGACTGCTTGCCGTGGATCGACGCCTCGAACTTGGCCTGGTCCACGAACAACGACACCGCCTTGCCGCCCCGCTTCTTGGTGAGGGCCTTGTCGGAGTGACAGGAGAGGCAGTCCTCGTTGGCCTGCGCGACCACGCGTCCGGGCCACCCGAACAGGAGCACCGCCACAAGCAGTGGCATGAGCCGCCGGAGCAGGGTCATGTCACCGGTTCCCGTGGCGGCGGAGCGTGGCCGTCATGCCGGCGCATCATCCTCGTCGTCCTGGTGCCCAAGGCCCTCGTTCTTGAGCCGTTCCAGTTCGACTGGGTGTTCGTCGAGCATCTCCCGTTCGGTCAGGGTGCCCTTCCACCACGCCAGGTTCATCGGGTAGACGTCGGGGTTGAAGATCACGAAGTACACGTGCCACACGATGATCGCGAGCATGGCGAGCCACGCTTCGTAGTAGTGCACCGTGCGGGCGACATCCCAGCCGAGCTTGCTGAGCAGCCGGATGAACGTGTTGTCGAACCAGAGGATGGCGCCGGTGGCGCCCATGACGAAGGTGCCCCAGACGAGCGCCCAGTATTCGCTCTTCTCGATGTAGCTGAAGCGGTCGAAGCGCGGCTTGGTGCGGGACAGGCCGAGGTTATAGCGCACCATGAGGAAGGCATCGCGCAGGTCCTGCGGTGCGGGCAGCAGGTCGCGCAGCAGCTGCTTGCCCCGCGGAACGAAGAGCAGGTAGTACAGGTGGTAGAGGCTCACCAGGACCATCACCACACCGGCGATGCGGTGCACGATGCTCCGGATCTCGAACATCGTCGGGCTGATCTGCCGCACCGGCGCGACCCACCAGGCCTCCGGGAACTTCAGCGCGAAGCCGGTGGTGACCAGGACGATGAAGCTGATCACCATGGTCGCGTGCTGCAGGCGCTCGCCGACGGTCATGCGCAGGTACAGCGCGTGCCCGGTGGGTTCCTCCTCAATCAGTCCGCGGCGAACCTTGAGCAGGTGCTTCGACTTCCGGACGAAGTCGAGCACGTTGTGCGCCAGCATGCCGCCGATGAGCACGATGATGAGGAGGATGTAGGCGGTGGCCACCCAGTAGAGCAGCGGTTCCTGCTTGGCACTCAACGAGATGTGGACCGATCCGACCGCGAATCGCTGATTGGCCCCGGGATGACACCGGCCGCAGGTGACCGCGAGGTTCGCCTTGTTGACGGTCGAGGTCGGATCACTCGACGGCTTGATGTTGTGGCCGCTGTGGCAGCTGGCGCAGTTGGCGACGGCGATGGAGCCGCCCCGGATGGCCAGGCCGTGATAGCTGTCGGTGAAGGTGCGGAACCGGTCGCTCTTGATGCCGTACTTGGCCGACAGCAGGACCGACGTGTGACAGGGCGAGCAGACCTGCGACGAGACATTGCTGGCGGCGACCCGCGACCGGGGATCGGAGGGCCCCAGGATCGTATGCTCGCCGTGGCAGGTGGTGCAGACCGGAGAATCGGAATTCCCCTTGCGCACCGCGATGCCGTGGACGCTCTGTCCGTAGGTCTTGGCGATTTCGGCGTGGCACTTCCCGCACGTCGCGGGGATGTTGGCCCGATTCACGAAGGACTTCGGGTCACTGCCCTTCTGCATGTCGTGGCTGCCGTGGCAGCTGACGCAGTTGGCGACCTTGGCGTTGCCCTTCGCCAGCGCCGAGCCGTGGGCGCTGGAGTCATACGCGGCAATGAACCCTGCCGTCGGCGACGTCCGCGCCCGCACATTGGGGTCGTCGCGATGACACGAGAGGCAGAGCTGTTCCTGGGCCCGCTTGACCGAGAGGGAATCGGTCGTGCCAGAGACGAAGGACACCGTGCTGCGGTGGCAGGTCAGGCAGTTCGGGGCGCCCTTGACGCCGGCCTGGAGCGCCTTGCCATGGGCCGACGCCGGGAAGTGCTCCCCTTCCTGCTTGTGGCACGTCCCGCAGGACTCCGTCAGCCGCCCGGCGGAGAACTTCGCCCCCGGGGTCTTGGGTGATTCGACGTTATGGGTGCCGTGACACGCCTTGCACGTGACCGACGGCGTCTGCTGCCGGGCGATGGCCTTGGCGAGGCCGGGGTGGAACGGGTGCTTGAAGATCGCGGCGGCGTGGCAGCGCTGGCAGGCCACCGGCTCGATCTTGGCCTTGTGCGGCAGGTCCTCGGGGTTGAATCCGACGTGACAAGCGACGCACGCGAGTTTCGCGTGCGTCGACTTGTCCAGGATCGACTCGTCGGCATACAACGAGATGGTCTTCTTGTCCGGACCCTCCTTCGTGAGGGTCTTGTCGCTATGACACGCGAGGCAATCCGCCCTCGTCTGTGCCAGAGCCGGTCGGGCGCTCAGTTGAAAGAGACATCCAAGCAACAACCAGATGACCAGAACACGCTGTCTCATGGGCAGGCTATTCTCGCAACTGAGCGTGGCGACCTTACGGCGTCTTCGGCGGCACGGGGTGCTTGATCTTCTCCCACCGCTCTTCAAAGTTGAACGGCTTGGCCGTCGGACTGTCGCTGTTGTGGCAGGTCTTGCACTTCGCCTCGATGGCGGCCTTGTCGGCGAAGGCCGTCAGCCCGGCCGCGATCGCCGTGGCCTTGGTCTTCATCACCGTCAATCCCTTGTAGTCCGCGCCCGGGCCGTGGCACGATTCGCACTGCACGCCGTCGGTGACGAGCGCCTTGGCATCGCCGGCGATCGCGTGGCACTTGAGGCAAGCCGGCGCTTCGGCGGCCGGCGTGGTGATGCCCTTCGCCTTGGCGATGTCGTTCGCGGCGGGTGTGGTCAGCGTGGTGTAGGCCTTCGAGTGCTTCGAGCCTTCCCAGATGCTGAGCTGGCTGCCCTGCTTTTCGGTCTTGTGGCACATGCCACAGGTCTTGGCGCCGGCATAGGCGTGACCCGCCTGTGCCGCGGCCGGGCTCGCCACGACAACGGCGCCGCAGGCGACCAGCGAAAGAAGAAATCCTGTGTGCTTCATCGAGTGCTCCGTGTGTCGATCCTGCGTGAATACCATGGACAACAGCGACGGTGATCTGGCGCCAGACTGAGTTTCACCAGTACATTAAATCTCGGTGTTTTTACGGGGGGATGAAAGTGAGCAACTAACGTCATCCCGTTAGTGAAATCCCTGACGCGCGTGTAGGGAAAACACCAAGGTTCCGAGCTGGTCGGAGCGCTGGACGTGAGGCGGTCATCACGACGGTGACCCGTTGGACATCGCGAGCAGTTCCTCCCTGAATATAGATGGAGATTGGGGTCATGCGCACAAGACTTCCCCCGTCCTTTGTCAATCCGATCACCATCGTCGGGGCATCGATTGCGGCGGTCAGTTTCATCGTCATCATCTTCCTCGCGGTGCTCGAGTATTTCGATCCTGCCGGGAGCCCGTACATGGGCATCCTCGCGTTTGTGATCGTTCCCTCGATCATGCTGAGCGGCCTGGCCATCGCGGTGGTCGGCATCTGGCGGGAGCACCGGCGCAACCGGATCGGCAAGCCCGACCGGCACATGCCGATCCTCGACCTCAACAATCCTCGGCATCGCACGGCGGTGTCGCTGGTGTCGTTCGGTTCGCTGGCGCTGATCCTCTTCTCGAGTTTCGGGAGCTTCAAGGCCTACGAGGCGATGGAGTCCGACAAGTTCTGCGGGACGAGCTGCCACACGCCGATGGAGCCGGAATACACCGCGTACTCGAATTCTCCCCACGCCCGGGTGGGATGCGTCAAGTGTCACATCGGCTCGGGCGCCGACTGGTTCGTCAAGTCGAAGCTCTCAGGCAGCTACCAGCTGTATGCCGTGCTCTTCAACAAGTTCCCGCGCCCGATTCACACGCCGATCAAGAACCTGCGCCCGGCGCAGCAGACCTGCGAGCAGTGCCACTGGCCGAAGCAGTTCTACAGCGAGAAGCTGGTCAGCAAGACGTACTACACCTCGGGTGACAAGACGGTGAAGTGGAAGCTGGACCTGCTGATGAAGGTCGGCGGCGGCAATGTCGAGGCCGGGCCGGCGTCGGGCATCCATTGGCACATGAACATCGGCAACAAGGTGACGTACATCGCGACCGATGAGGGGCGGCAGGTGATTCCCTGGGTGCGCTCGGAGGGTCCCGATGGCACCGTGCACACCTATCGGAGCACCGACAGCGCCCTGACGGCCGCGGATTCGGCCAAGAACCCCACCCGCCGCATGGACTGCATCGATTGCCACAACCGGCCGGCCCACATCTATCGGCCGCCCACGCGGTCGGTGAACCACCTGATGGCGCTCGGGTCGATCGATCCCACGCTCCCGAGTGCCAAGGACCTTTCGGTCTTCGTGCTCGAGACACCGTACTCGGACAGCACGGCCGCTGCCGACAGCATCAAGCTTGCGATCAACGAGTACTATGCCAGCAATTTTCCGGCGCTCCGCCAGACCAAGGGCAAGGAAATTGACCGGATGATCACCGAGGTCCAGGCGGTGTATCGCAAGAACTACTTCCCGGCGATGAACACCAACTGGAAACGGTTCCCGGACAACATCGGGCACATGTACTTCCTCGGCTGCTTCCGCTGTCATGATGGCAAGCACGTGGCGGAAGACGGCAAGGTGCTGTCCAAGGATTGCAATGCCTGTCACGCGATCCTGGCGCAGCAGTTCGAGCACGACTCGGTGCGCATCGCCCTGAAGGGCGTCAAGTACCAGCATCCGGTGGACGTCGGTGACGCCTGGCAGACGTCGAACTGCAGTGAGTGCCACAACCCGCCCGCCTCGAAGGAGCGAGCACTTGGCACGCCACCGGGGCATTGAGCGCGCGGTGCTGATGCCCGACCCGGGAGATCGCCACGCCGGGCATGGGTGACGATGCCGCGGGGCTGAGCGAGCCGGCACTGGCCGAGACGCTGACGCGTCTCGAGCGCCGCCTGGCGCGGCTCGAGGAGTATCTCGACCTGCCGCCGCTGGCATCCGCCGACTCGTCGGATGCGGATGTTCCCGACGCCCCGGCATCCGGGGCGGAAGCGGCCGAAGGTGAGTTCGAATTCCGCGTCGGGCAGAACTGGCTCGCCAGTGTCGGCGTCCTGGTGCTCACCTGCGGGGTCGGGTTCGCACTGCTGCTGCCGTGGGCTGCGTTTCCGCCCCTGGTGCCGTCGGTTGCCGGCGGCGTCCTCGCCGGGATCCTCCTGCTCCTGGCCCGCCGCTGGCACACGTCCTTCGAGCTGGTCGCCGGCTACTTCCGCGGCGCCGGGATGGCGCTGCTGTACTTCTCGGCGCTGCGGCTCTTCTTCTTCGGCACCACGCACGTCCTGCGCATCGACTCGGTCCTTGGTTGCACCCTGCTGTTCGGGCTGGTGCTGGCGAACGTCGCGGTGGGGCTGCGCCGGAAGTCCGTCTGGCTGCTCGGGATCGCGCTGGTCACCGGCCTGGTCACGGTCGTGGCCATCGGCACACCGGCGGTGGTGTTGGTGGGCGTGGCGGTCATGCTCGGGCTCGCGGCCCATGCCGCGGTGCAGCACGACTGGCCGTGGCTGTTGCCCTTCGCCATTCCGGCAGGATACTTCGCCCACCTGCTCTGGCTCCTCAATCGGCCATGGTCGGGACGCGAGCTCCAGCTCGTCGCGAAGCCGGAAGCCGGGTGGTTCGCCGTGCTGGGGTACGTGGTGATCAACGCGCTGGGCTCCTTCCGGCGGCGCGATCGCACCGGGGAGGATCCCGCCACGGTGCTCGCGGTGCTGCTCAATTGCGGCGTCGGGTACGGCCTCTTCCTGCTGGCGACGATGGGTGCCGCGCCGGCCTGGTTTGCCCCGGGACATCTCGTGGCGGCCGCCGTGTTCCTGGCGCTCGCCGTGGCCTTCTGGCGGAGCGAATCGAGCCGGATCGCGACGTTCTTCTATGCCATGACCGGGTACATGGCGCTCAGCGTGGCCCTCGTCAAGCTGATCGCGATCCCCAACCTCTTCATCTGGCTGTCGGTCCAGAGCCTGCTCGTCGTCATCACCGCCCTCTGGTTCCGCTCCAAGCTGATCGTCGTCGGCAACTTCTTCATCTACGTCGGTATCGTGGTTGCCTACATGACCCTGGCGACCCAGGAGAGCGGGGTCAGTATCGGCTTCGGCATCGTGGCGCTGCTGACGGCCCGCATCCTCCGCTGGCAGCAGCAGCGCCTCGAGCTCAAGACGGAGATGATGCGCAACGCCTACCTGGCGAGCGCGTTCGTGATCTTCCCGTATTCCCTGTATCATCTCGTCCCGCGGGCCTACGTCACGGTGGCCTGGGTCGGCGTGGCGGTGGCGTACTACCTGATGAACCTCGTGGTGCGGAGCCCGAAGTACCGCTGGATGGGTCACCTGACCCTGCTGTTGACGGCCCTGTATGTCATCGTCATCGGCATCTTCCAGCTGGCGCCGGCGTACCGCATCGGTTCGTTCCTGGTGCTTGGCACCGTCCTGCTGGCCGTGTCGCTGATCTTTACGCAGGTGCGGGCGCGCAAGCGTTCCGGTTTCCTACCTTGACCTTTGCGCCGGGTCCCCCTAGCAACGACGTCCTATGACGACGAGTAGCTGGGATCTGGTGGTGGTGGGGACGGGATTCGGCGGCAGCATGGTCGCCCTCGTCGCGGCGCGCGCCGGGTTGCGCGTGCTGCTGATCGAGCGCGGACGCTGGGTCGATCGGGACGACTCGGCCTGGGATCCGCGCCGCATCCTGATCGAGCGGAAGTATCGCAGTCCCTCGGCATTCGAGACGCCACGGCTCGGCTTCGGGCGCGGGCGCACCTATCCCGACGAGTCCGTCGGCGGCAAGTCGGTGTTCTACGGCGCGGCGTCGATGCGGTTGCGCGAAGGCGACTTCGCGCTGCGGGCGCGCTACCCGGGGCTCTGCACAGATCTGGTCGACTGGCCGATTGGCTACCAGGACCTGGCACCGTACTACGACCAGGCCGAGCAACTGCTGGGGGTTGCCGGTGTGGCCGGGGGCGATCCCAATGAACCGCCGCGCACCGGGCCGTACCTCGCCGCACCGCCGCACTTTTCGGCGCCGGCGCGCCGTGTCGCCGACGCGGCTGCGGCGCTCGGACTGCATCCCTTTCCAATCCCCCTCGCGATCAATTTCACCTCGAAGGATGCTCGGCCGTCCTGTACCCAGTGCCTGACCTGCGACCTCTTCCCGTGCAAGATCTGCGCGAAAAACGATTTGGCCGTGACCGTGCTGCCGCTGGCGATCGCCGCGGGCGCCACCGTGCTGCCGGATACGCTCGCGGTGCGACTCCACCGCACCGGAGACCGCATCTCGGGTGTCGAGTGCCTGAATACTGTGACGGGCGAGCGCCCGTCGATTTCATGCCGAGTCTGTGTCGTGAGCGCCGGGGCGATTCCCTCGCCGGCATTGCTGCTGGCTTCCGGTCTGGGGGCCGCAGGGCCAGGCGGGGAGTGGATCGGCCGCTGCCTGATGCGGCACTGCTCCGGAATCGTCGCCGGAGTTTTCCGCGAGCAGACCAACCCTGAGAGGATCTTCCACAAGCAGGTCGCCCTCACCGATTTCTATTTCGGCGCGGAACATGGATCGCCCCCGGGACCGTGGGGGATGATCCAGGGGCTGCAGGCGCCGCCGCCCGAGTACCTTTCGGCGGAGGCCGGCTTTCCGATCGGGCCCCTCGCCGCCAGGACACTCGACCACGACATTTTCCTGCTGTGCATCGGGCAGGACCTGCCCGATCCGGCGAACCGGATCGAGATCGATCCCGGCCTGCTCGACCCCTATGGAGCGCCTATCCCGCGTGTCTTTCACCGCTACACCCGTCGCGATCGCGAGGCGCGCAGTGCGCTCTACCGGGAAGGCACCCGGATCCTCCGCCAGGCCGGGGCGGTGATCCGCGTGCGCAAGCCGATCAACACCTTTTCGCATGCCCTCGGCAGCTGCCGGTTCGGGGTGGATCCGGCCCGCGCGGCGCTCGATCCCTGGTGCCGGCTCTTCGGCGTGCCCAACCTCTTCGTGGTCGATGCCTCCTTCATGCCCAGTTCGGGTGGCGTGAACCCGAGCCTGACGATCGCGGCCAACGGCCTGCGGGTGGGCGAACACCTGGTGGCCGAATGGAACCAACTGGCATGAGCGCGATACGACTCTGCATGCTGGGGTGCGGCCGAGTGGCCCGCACGCACAGCAAGGTGGCCCGCTCGCTTGGGGGCATCGAACTGTGCTTTGCCAGCCGGTCGCTCGAGAACGCCGTGGCGTACAACACGCGCTACGGCGGAGTCGCCGCCTTCGGCAGCTACGAAGAGGCTTGCGCCGACCCGCGCGTGGATGCGGTGGTGATCTGCACGCCGCACGCGTTTCATCTCGATCACGTCCGGCTCGCGACGCGTGGCGGCAAGGCCGTCCTGATCGAGAAGCCGGTGGCGCGCACGCTGGCTGAGCTGACGGAGATCGAGGTGGCGGTCCAGGTGGCGGGAACCATCGCGATGGTCGCCGAGAACTACCATTTCAAGCCCGCCGTCCGGGTGCTGCGCCAGCATATCGACGGGGGCGATGTGGGGCAGGTGCTCTTCGTCGAGCTGAATCGTGCCGGGCGCCAGCGTCCTACCGGTTGGCGTGCCGATGCGGCGCTGATGGGGGGCGGAGCGCTGCTCGAGGGCGGCGTCCACTGGGTGAATTACCTTTGCCGCGTCGGCGGTGCCGTTCGCGAAGTGTGCGCGGCCCGGCCAGAGGTCGATCGTGCCCTCGTGGCCCCGTTCGAGGATGGCCTCGAGGTGCTGGTCCGGTTCGAGAGCGGGGCGGTGGGCAAGCTGCTCCACGCCTGGAGCGTGACCAACCGGCTCGCCGGTCTCGGGCTCTCGAAGATCTATGGCACCGAGGGCAACATCACGTTCGAGAGCAACGGCCTGTTTGCGCTGGTCACGGGACAGCGCACCCGGCTCCGTTTCCCGGGCGTTGGCGACCTGATGGGGTACCGTGCGATGCTGCGCCATTTCGTCGAGTGCGTGCGTGAGCGTCGCGAGCCGGACATGTCCCTTGCCGTGGCCCGTCGTGATCTGGCGGTGGTGGTCGCGGCCTATCGTTCGCTGGAGTCCCGCCGTTTTGAACCCCTAGCCACGAAGGATTAAATGCAAGCTGGTCACGTTCCTCTCGCGCTCGCGATTGCCACCTACGACTGGAACCCGCGCATGGCCGCCTTCTGCCTCGCCATCCACTGGCTGCCCAACGCCGATTCGCTGGTCGTGAAGGCGGGATTCGCGGAGCCCGATTTCCATTGCACCGTGACGCACAGCATCTTCTTCGCGCTGGTCGTCAGTGGGATCATCGCGATCTTCTCGCCGCACTATGCCTTGTTCGGGTTGATCGCCATTCTCGCCCATTACGCGGCCGATATCGGGAGCACGGTGGGGTTACCGCTGCTCTGGCCGCTCTCGAAGAAGCGGTACACGCTCGCCCTGTTCAAGGACACCGGGTACTGGGGCTGGGACATGCTGATCGGCTACTACAAGCAGCCGATGGCGTGGGTGCTCGAGGGCCTGGTGCTGGCGTTCTTCATCTACCGGCTGACGGTGGTGTCGGCGTAGCATCCTTGCGGCGGGTCGCTTAGTGGCAGATCGTCACGGAGAAGTTGTCAATGCCATGGTCCCGCGTGAGGGTGTTGGTGCTGGTGTTCGAATTTGCGCGCAGATAGCCGAAGTGCATGACCCCGCCGGTCGAGACGACATCGAAGGCGTCGGCGATCACGTTCGGGGTGAGGCAGGTCGGTGCGGCAACGACGTTGATCTGATAGGTGTTTGATGGTGTCCCGAAGGCACCATTGCGCGTGCTGAACTGGTAGTTCCCTGCCACGCTGGCCGTGAATCGCCCGCTGATCGAACTCGTGGACCTGGCGGTCATGTCGGTCTCGGCAACGACGCAGAACGCCGCGAGACATCCCGGCCCGGCGACGAGGACCTGAGATGCGACCGGGTCGAAGTCGCTGCCGAAGAAGGTGAACGCGAAGCGCACTCGTGCCTGGGGCGACGAGGGAGTCGTCGTGATGCTGGTGACGGTGGCGGGCCCCGCGACGACGTTGACCGCGAGCTGGTGCGCGACGTGGCTGTTCCCCGTGACCTCGAACAAGACGGTGGTCGAGCCGACCGAGACGCCGGTGATGGTCGCGAAGCAGCTGCCGGTGCCGTTGGCTCCTGCAATCGTCGCGACGCCGGGGTTGCTTGATGACCAGGCCCACACATCATTGCCGCGGGAGTGGTGCGTGCAGTTCTCGTAGACCTGCTCGCCAACTGCGACCGTGATTCCCCCGGGATGGTCGAACGTGAAGTCCGCGACCAGCGGCACCGCCTGGCACGCGGTCAGCATCACCAGGATTGCTGAGGCGACGCCGAACATGGCATGGACCACCCTGCGCAAGGTCGACACGGCGCTTCTCCAACTCGACTCGGCCGGCCGGGGGCGTGCCGCCGAGGTATGGCTTCGGGTTCTCGAGAAGGTGTCGCGTGAGCCTCGATCTGTAAAGGGAGGGCCGACTGCTCCCGGGCGCATTGCGCCGGGTGGGGTGCCCCACCATTCTCCAGCGCATGACGGTGCCTGGCCACCCCGGCAATCGGAGGTCGATCGCGTGAAGCGCCTGAGCGACCGCGACACCATCGAGCACATGGTCCTGCTGTCCCTCGCCGTTCGGCTCGGGCCGTTCCTCATGATCGGCCTGTGCGGGGTCGAGTTCTACTTCTTCGGTCCCGGCTTCGTCTGGTTGATCATCCCGAACATCGCGTTGACGGCACTCATCCTCTGGGGAGTCAACTGGTTCCTCGATGCTGCCGCGGGCGCCGCTGGGAGTGTCTATATGCCGAGCGCCAAGGGCTCACCGACCGCACGGGAGTATTCCGAGCAGGAAGCGCTGGTGATCCGGGGGCGCTATGTCGAGGCGGCGGATTCCTATCGCGCCATCATCGAGGACGAGCCCACGGATATCGATGCGCGGCTGCGGCTGGGGGCCCTGCTCGAGGGCAAGAGCGATGATCCGGACGGTGCCGAGGCGTGCTACCGCGGCGTCCGCGCGCTCACGCTGACGCCGCAACAGGAATGGGCGGCATCCAACGCCCTGATTGACCTGTACCATCGCGAAGGCCGGCGGGTAGAACTCAAGGATGAACTTGCCCGATTGTCGCGGCGCTACGAGAAGACCGATGCGGGGACTCACGCCCGGCGGCGCCTGCAGGAACTGGTCGCGGAGGATCTCACCACGACCCCTCGTCTGGACGGCCTGCCATGAACCTCGGTGATATTCGCGAAGACTACCAGCGCGGTACACTCGAGCGCGGGGCGCTCGACGCCAATCCGATCGCGCAGTTCGAGTCGTGGTTCCGCGAGGAGGGAGGGGAGGCATCGCGCAGCCGCTGGCGGAAGATCGGCATTGCGCTGTTCGAGCTGTGGAACGCGATTCGCAACCATCGACCGGCCACCATCAATGCCATGACCCTTGCCACGGTGGACCGCGACGGCCGGCCGTCGACACGCACGGTGCTGCTGAAATCGGTGGACGAACGCGGGTTCGTCTTCTTCACCAATTACGACAGTCGCAAGGGCAGGGAGCTCGCGGCAAACCAGCACGCCGCGCTGACCTTCTTCTGGAGCGACCAGGAGCGGCAGGTGTGTGTGGCGGGAAGTGTCCGCAAGCTGCCGGTCGAGGAGTCCGAGGCATACTTCAGCAGCCGGCCACGCGGCAGCCGGCTCGCGGCCTGGGCTTCACCGCAGAGCGCACCGGTTCCTGACCGCGCCACCCTCGAAGCACAGTGGCAAGCCATGGAAACGAGGTTCGCCTCGGACATTCCGCTGCCGCCGAACTGGGGCGGGTACCTCCTCCGGCCGGACCGGATCGAATTCTGGCAGGGCCGGCCCAGCCGCCTGCACGACCGGTTCAGTTATACCCGACAGGCCGAGGGCGGCTGGAAGATCGAGCGGCTCGCACCGTGACCTCGGGGATCTCCTCGTTCCAACCAGCCGTCGTGATGCCGAGATGAGAGCATGCAAACACGAGACGTAGTGATCGTCAGTGCCGTTCGCACGGCGGTGGGGCGCGGCAGGGAAGATGGCGCCCTCGCGGCCGAGCATCCGGTTGACGTGTCGGCCACGGTGCTGCGTGCCGCCGTCGACCGGATCGGGCTCAGTCCCGGTGTGGTCGATGACGTGCTCTGGGGCTGCGCCAAGCCCGAGGCAGGGCAAGGTCACAACATGGCCCGGCTGAGCCTGCTTCGCGCCGGTTTCCCGGTGCACGTCGGTGGTGCCACGGTGAACCGCTTCTGCTCCTCCGGATTGCAGACTGTCGCCATGGCGGCGCAGGCGATCATGACGGGAATGAATGATGTGATCGTGGCCGGTGGCATCGAGATGATGAGCCAGCTCCCGATGGGCGCTCCCGAAGCGTGGCGCCATCCCGAACTCACCCAGGCGTATATCGGCATGGGACTTACCGCCGAGCAGGTGGCGAAGGACTGGAAGATCAGCCGCGAGATGCAGGACCAGTTCGCCCTGGAAAGCCAGCAGAAGGCGGCGGCAGCG
>JANYAG010000052.1 GCA_025361465.1 Gemmatimonadota bacterium | reverse complement strand
CGAGCAACTCCATGATGATCTGATGAGTGGCTTCACTGCGGCTGTGAATCCCGAGCTTGGCGTTGAAGTTCTTGAGGTAGGTCTCGACCGTATGCTCGGTCCATGTGTTCCGCTCGCCGAGCTCCAGGTTGGTGAGCCCAGCGGCCATTCCGACCATCAACGACTCTTCTTGCCGAGTGAGGTGGTGCCGGCGGAACAAGGATTCGAGACAATGACGAATCCGCTCCTCGAACTCACGCGGGACGAGGGCCTCTAGCTGAGGACCTTCGGAGTCCTGCGGCTGCACCAAGCCGCTTGGTTCAGGTGACTTGGGACACATGGCTTTCGAGTGGGCCGGTGGCGGGGGCCGCAAGAACCTGTTCTCACCTGGGATATTGGTCAACCCCTCCGGGAATCCGGAGTGCTCGTCTGGGGCGCGTCCCAACCAGGGACCGAAATTCTCGGGTGCTCCCGTTCGCGTTGCGCTACGGCACTGGGGCTGATCTACTTTGCATGCAACTTGACGAATGCCTTTCGAATCAACGCGTCGAGTTGAATGCTATCTGGGACTCCGTTCAACATCTCACCGTTGATGATAATGGTCGGTGTTCCGTGACTTCTCAACGCGAGCGCAGCCTTCATGTCGCGTTCGACCGACGGGACCTTGTCGTTCGTGGAGCCACAAGCAACGAATTGCCTTAAGTCTGCCACTCCGGCATCCGCCGCGAAGTCAGCAAAGGACTTGACTCCGAGGGAGTCCTGCTGGTCGAAGAGGGCATCGGCAAATTCCGTGAACCTGCCTTGGGCACCGGCGCACTCCGCCGCATGCGCCGCAGAATAGGCCAGCGGGTGGTAGGGAAGAGGCCAGTGCCGAAATACCACCGCGAGGCTGTCGCCGTATCGGATTCGGGCGCTGCGTAGGG
The DNA here is from genome assembly GCA_025361465.1 of Gemmatimonadota bacterium. Lineage (GTDB taxonomy): Bacteria > Gemmatimonadota > Gemmatimonadetes > Gemmatimonadales > GWC2-71-9 > Palsa-1233. The sequence goes on along the minus strand of JANYAG010000052.1, from coordinate 6,180 downwards.
CGCCTCTGGCGAACGTGCCGCAGACCGGGCACTGGAAATCGGCGAACTCAACCAAGGTAACCCGGGCAGTGCCCGATCCGACTCGGTGCCCTTCCGCTGCAACAGCGGGCCAATTTGCGATGGGGTGAGTCACACTTGGAGCCCGACCCCCGGTGCGTCGTGGCCAGAACTCCCGGCGAGCCACCATAAGGGTCATCCCGACCGCACACAGAGTGAGGGCTGCGGTTGCGGTCCGCTCCAGTCGTTCTCTGACGCTCATGAGTCCTGCCTGAAGACTTTTTGGTCGGTTCGGTCATGTGGAGCGCAAGCTGTACCCAACGATGCGCTCCTCGCGCGAAGAGCTCAATCCGGATTTCCGGATTGTGGTGTCTTGAGCTGCCTTGTAGCCTCGGGAGACATACCCGGGAGTACACCCCGATTTGATTCAACACGTCCATAGGAGTCCCAAATGCGTCACCGGCTCGCGTGGTTGTCAGCCTATATCGTCGTGCTCGGATTCATCTCGCGTCCCGCAGAAGCCTCGCAGTCACCTCCGTGCTGCCCCTTCTTTACGTTGGACCTGCAGTGTGTCGCCTTCCAGTCGCCCTGCTATTTCGGTAACGAGTCATGGTACGTGTTGTCGCGTCAAGAGGATGGTGTTGGGTACTACAATCTCAGTGAGTATGAAGCCGACTGCGCCTGGGTGAATAACTTGGGGTTCGCATTCTCCATGGCATGCGCCGCGTGAGGCTGGCAGAGGTATGTGGTACTTTGGCTGATTCGGGCGGTGGTCCGCCACGGCTCCATTCTGGATCGATCGGGGCATGAGGCCGGATTGCACATCGTGATTCAGGCTGTCAGTCCATCGTGAGTCGCCTGGCCTACCCGGCCGCCGTTGGGGTGGTTCTCTGTGGCTGCGGGTCCCCGTCGCCACCGTCACGTGATTTTGTGATGGGGCCTGTCCACAGGATAACCGTTCGCTGGTTCGAGATGTTGTCGGATTCGACTAACCCGAATTTCCCAACGCAAATCGCTGTCGGGGGGGCTGCAAGCAACTCAGCGCGGCGTGTGGTCGGTGGGATCGGTTCAGACCGACATCTGCCTCCCATCACCCTGGTGACTGAAAAGGGCATTCGAAGGGTTGGCGGATGGGGGTTTGGCCCGGGCGAAGTCGTCATGCCGCGGGCGCTGGCGTTCGCTGGTGACACCCTGGTGGTCCTCGATGTCGCCAAGCGCGTGGTCGTGATGTTTGACTCTGCTGGGCGGCAACAGGGTGAGCTGCGAATTCCCACTCAGATGAAGGGCAGTACCGTCTTGGGGCTTGGGGGAGTCGTTCTGAGCGCACTGGTGAGGCGCGGAAAGCTCGAACTGAAATATTGGCGTAGAAATGGCTCGGTCCAATCCATTTTCACCGATTTCTCGTGGCGAGCGCACGGGGAGGTATCGCTCATACAGCCTACTGAGCAGCAGGTCCTGGCATTCCAGGACTTGGATGGGTGCATCGCCAGTTTGAGCCTTTCAAACGGGTCCGCTGTGCTGCTCGGCTGTTTGCCAATCGGGTTGCGGGAACGGGCTGCCTCCCTTGCTTCGCAGGTCTTTGCTCCTGTTGCGACCAAGTTAAGGGTAGCGAATTTTCCGCACATCCCCTATTCATTTGTTGGAAGCTGGCGGGGGCGTTGGGTCTTTCTGCGGCTGACACTACCCCGTCATGGGGAAGCATGGATCATGCTTGACCTGCAGGAGCTCGAAATCGACTCGGTCCGGTTTGTGTCTGATGGGCCCGATAATGGCGATGGAATACCTGTCGCGCTCGGCGGCTCTGGCGCGGCAGTGGTATTGCTGCAGTGGGCCGCATCAAGACGGTTCCGCCTCGGAACCCTTCAGTAGCGAATGTGTCATGACCGAACCGTCGATAGTGGTATCATTCACCCGACCAGAATTCTCCTCGACTCCGATCTCTCATGGCTAGGTCCCGGGTTGCCTCTGTGAGTTGCCATCGTCGGGTGCTCCGCGTACTCCCGCTACTGACCTTTCTTTGCGTGCCGATCGCAGCACAAGACCCGGATGTACCTCCAGCGCTGCAAACCTTGATGATGGCCATCGCGGTCGACTCTGCCTCGCCTGTTCAGGTGGATGGCAGAATGTGCGCAAGGCTGTCCGGCCAAGATGCTGCGTTGTGTCGGGGCCTGGTTGGGATTCGATTAGCCCAACGCGATTCGGATGGCACGCGCGCGCGCGCCGTGCGTGACACCGCTGAACGGGAGATTGCCACGACGCAAGGCCAGTCGTCAGCTTGGTGGTTCCTGCTCGGGGAGGCGCGGCTGATCCTCGTTCGGACCGGAGTCCTGGCGCGAGAAGGGCCGTTGCAGCCGACAGGATCCAGTAACCTGCTGGGGGCAAACAACGCCTTAGTGCATGCCTTGGAAATGGACCCCAGGTTCGCCGCCGCGGCCAACGCCCTCGCGCTCGCGCCGCTCCCTCGCGAGTCCGCGGACTACTACAGGAACAGAGTTACGACGCTTCGACGTGTTCGGGCAATGCTAAGCGGGCCGGCCTTGGCCGCGGCGGCTAGAGCCGAACGGGAGGCGGGCAGTCTGGACTCCGCGATCGCCCTGCAGCGACGTGCATTGTCGATCGGCGGAGTCGATACTGGCGTGGTCTTGCTCGATCTGGCTCAGAGTCTCTACCAGCATGGAGAACCGGTCGCGGGGCGCACGGCGCTTTTATCCGGTGCAGGGGTCGCGTCTGAGGCCGCGCACCGTGCATACCGGCAGGGGTTGAGTTGGGTGGCGACAAACACAGAGCTGGCTATCTGGGACACCCTCTCCCCCGGAAGCCGCCAGCTGTTCGTCGCCATTTTCTGGGCGAGACGTGACATTGCTGAAGGTCGCGGCGACGGTGAGCGCCTTGTCGAGCATTACCGTCGGGTCTCTTTTGCCCTATCCCATTTTCGATTGATGCTGCCGCAGACCGGCCGGCAGATCGTGTTGACGATGCCTGCCCATCCCGTGGATCTGGGGAAGGAGTACGCGGCACGGGAAAGAGCTTGGAAGGCGCCGCCCATTATTGCGCAACCCCAGGTGACCCTCAACCCACCACTGGTGAGGTCGGCGAAAGCTGTGTTGAAGGACAGCGATGACCCGGAAGCGCTCGGCCGGTTTGTTCGCGATTCGAAGTCGATCGGCAGCGAGTCTCCCTTCCGCTACTATCGGCCCATTCAAGACCTGGTCGATGACCGGGGTGTGATCTGGGTTCGGCATGGAGAGCCAACCCAACGAGCAGCTACTGTCGGCGGGGATGCGATCGAGGTCTGGCGCTATGAGTTCCCGGGCACCTCGCTGGTGTTCCAGTTTCGTGATGTGGATTTTGACGGAGTGGCTGGAGCCTCGGTCTTGGTCCCCACGCTGATCACTCTTCCCGCACCGGACTTGGTCCAGGTCTGTCATCTTGAAAGGAGTCTCTGTCCCCTCAGCAACCGTGTCGTGGATGAAGGCGATCCGGGTGTCCTGAACCATGAGCTCCGAGTCGAGGGCGAGCGCCGCTCAACCGATGCCATCACCCGCGCCCGTGATAAGGGACGCGCTCAAATCGACACCGGGACCGCTACTGACAGCTACCACCGCGACTTCACGCGCGAGGTGACGCCAACCTTGCAGATTCTCGGCCTCGACCGGGCGACGGGAGGGTCTCCCCGACTTGTGGTAGCCTTCGCCATTCCAGGTGGGCAGCTCGCGTCAGTCTCGGCAAACGGTCGTACCGTTTATCCGGTGCATTTCCAATTGATGGCGCTCGATTTTCGGAATGGGCACCGGACGGGCCTCGACACTTTGCGCCAGTTTGTCACGAACGCGGCGTTGGTGGAGGGTCAGTTCATCATGGGTGCCCTCGAGCTTCCCGTTCCTGAAGGTACCTACACCGTTTCACTCGTGATCACCCAGGAGGATGGTCGTGGGGCGGTCGCCCACCTCGGTAAGGTGACGGCTCCCCGCGCCTCGACTCGGCTTGCCGTCAGCGACCTAGTCCTGGGCCGCGAAGGGAGCGGTGTGCGCTGGAACTCGGGTGCCACGGTGGTTCCCCTCAATCCGCTGAACGCGTACCCCAAGGGCGGAGCGGCGGAGGTCTACTTCCAGCTGTCGGGTTTGACCTCCGGGGCTACTTGCCAGACGGCGTTCGAGTTCTACAAGAGTGACGACGATCCAAAGCGTCCTCCGCGACTGCGAATCGCGGCGCCACTTACCGCCGGGGCAACTCGCCTCGAGGTGCAGCGCACCCTCGGCCTCCAGAATCTCGAACCCGGCCGCTACCGCGTGCAGCTCACCGTGAGCGGGGCGGGGGAGACAGTGAAGGCGGTGGGGTGGATGACGGTAGTGAAATGAACTGCTCATAAGGGGTCGAGAGGTCCCGCGCTTCTCGCTTCTCGCTTCTCGTCTATCGTTTCTCGTCAATGCGCGTCGACCTTCCCCCCCGCCACCCGCCCAGTTCGGAAGAGCAGCAGTAGCGGCAGCGCGCAGGTAAACAGCACACCCATGGTGAGGTAGATCTTGTCATAGGCCAGCAGCGCCGCCTGCTGCTGCACCTTGAGCGAGAGGATCTGCAGCGCTCGCGCCTGCGCCTGTTGGGTTGACGCTCCCAGGTGCTGCAATCCTTCCGTCACCCGCCCGAGCCATCCTTGCACTATGGGGTCAGACGCACCGAGGTGCGGCAACAAGCCGCCGCGCGCCTCTTCCGTGAAATGGGTGACGAGCGCCGCCGCCGCCGCGATGCCGAGCGAACCACCGAGTTGCCGCGACAGGTTGAAGAGGCCGGTGCCCTGCGCCATCTGCTGCGGCTTGAGGTCGGCCACCGTCAGCCCGGTGAGCGGCACGAACACCAGCCCCATCCCGATGCCTCGCAAGATGATCGGCAGCAGGGTGTCGTGCGTGCCGATTTCGAGCGTCCAGCGTGAGTGCTGGATCATCGAGACGAGATAGAGCAGCACGCCGCTCACCACCAGCTTCCGGGCATCGATCTTCCGCACCACCTTGCCGACGAACGCCATGGTGATCCCGCTGGCGATCGCCCCGGGGAACATGATCATCCCGGTGTCGAACGCCGAGTAGTGCAGCAGCCCCTGCAGGAACACCGGCAGCACGAACACCGATGCATAGAGCGCAAAGCCGAGCACCATTGCGAAGGTGACACCCACCGCCATCTGCCGCTGCTTCAGGATCCGCAGGTCCACCATCGGATGCTCGGCGAGCAGCTCGCGCCAGACGAATGCCACGATCCCGACCACCGCCAGGATCGCCTCGGTCACGATTTCGCGCGAGTCGAACCAGTCCTGTGACTGGCCGCGCTCCAGCATGATCTGCAGCGAGCCGATGCCCAGCGCCAGCAGGAAGAGCCCCAGCCAGTCGATGCCATCCCGCCGCTGCACCTTGGCCGAGGGCTCGGGGACATACTCCCAGCAGAGCAAGCCGGCCAGCACGCCGAGGGGAAGGTTGATGTAGAAGATCCACGGCCAGGAGTAGTTCTCCGTCAGCCAGCCGCCGAGCGTTGGCCCGAGCAGCGGACCGACCATCACCCCGATGCCGAAGATCGCCGTCGAGGTGCCGCGCTCTTCCTTGGGGAAGACGTCGAAGAGAATCGCCTGCGCCGTCGAAATCAGCGCGCCGCCGCCGATGCCCTGCACCACGCGCCAGAAGATCAGCGATTCCAGCGACCCGGCGTGACCGCAGAAGAACGAGGCGGTGGTGAAGAGCACGATCGAGCCGGTGTAGTAGTTGCGCCGCCCGAACCGATCGCTGAGCCAGCTGGTGAGCGGGAGGATGATGACGTTGGCGACGATGTATCCCGTGCTGACCCAGGCGATCTCGTCGAGCGTGACTCCGAGCGTGCCCATCATGTGCGGGATGGCCACGTTGACGATGCTGGTGTCCACCAGTTCGAGGACGCTCGCCAGGGTGACGACGAACGCGATGAGATACCGCGCGCGATAGATCTCTTCGCGGCTGCGGATGTTCGCGCGCGGCGGGCGCAGGGCGATGGCGGTCATCGACGCGTCGTTCGGCTGGTCAGCGGGTCTCGATGTCCACCGACACCGACATCCCCGGGCGGAGCGGGTGCGCCGGGTCGGCGGCGCCCTCGACCGCGATGCGGACGGGGACGCGCTGGACGACCTTGGTGAAGTTGCCCGTCGCATTGTCAGGCGGCAGCAGGGCG
>JANYAG010000051.1 GCA_025361465.1 Gemmatimonadota bacterium | reverse complement strand
TCGGCCTTGATCCGCTCGACGGTGGCGACGTCGACCTTCTCCTGGGCGGCCAGCGGCGCCGTGAAGGGGATGGTGGCCGCAAGCAGCATGGCGCCGGCGGCAAGGAGGTGCAGCGAGCGTGCACCGGACTGGGTCGTGATGCTCATCAACAAGCTCCGAAAAGTGATGGGTACAAGGCTAGCAGGTATGGGCTGGTGTCGGTACCACTGGTATCGCTGCCGGGCCATTGGCTCACGGCCCGGCGTACTTCAGCAGCAAGGCTTTGAAACGTGGTTGCTCGCGGATCGGGTCCCACACCGGATCAAGGCGGAGGGTGTGGACACTCGTAAACGAGGGTGTGGACAGTAAGCGCTCGAGTTCGTCGAGGGCGGCATCGGGCTCCCCACTTTGCGCCAGGATCCGGGCGGAATTCTCGGCGACTTGGGGTCGGGCCACCGCGTCCTCACGGTACGCTGTGGATTGCCGCAGCCAGCCGGCTTCGCGAAGCGCTTCGGCGCGGCGACCCCTTCACCACGGAGTTGATGGGCCGACGCGGCGTATAGGGATGCTGGCTGGAAGAATCCCTGTCCCTCGTAGACGGTGGTTCGCGATGACCTGAGCAGGCCAAGCATGCTGTCCGGTTGGCGTTCCCAGTGGAAGAGGCGGAGTTTCTGCGAGGCCATCGTCCCGTTGGGGCCCAGTTCAGCGTTGGGAGACAGTCGGCCCAGCACTGCTCGAATCGTGTCCAGCTGACCCTGCCAGCTCGCATAGATCCATCCCCGGCTCGCCGCGGCACCGAACAGGTCTGGCGCGAGTCGCAGGGCCCGATCAGCATTCCGCAGTGCCTCGGGGAAGCGGCCCGCAATCGCGTAGGACGTGACGCCCTGAATGCTGAACAGGTTCGCGTTGCGCGGATCGAATTGCACCGCCTTCTCGAAGGTGGCCAAAGCCTCGTCCCACTTCCCCCACCGGAGATTCACGCTGGTGATCCATCCCCAGAGCTGGGCATCACTTGGCATTCCCTTCAGCGCAATCCGGAACTCCGCGATCGCCCGTTGATAGTCGCGGTGACCCCAATAGTGCACCAGGCCCATGGCGGCATGGGACTGCGGCAGGTCCGGTCCGAGTCGCATGGCTGCCTCCGCCTCCTTCTGCTGGTGCTCAACCCGTGCCGGCGAAGGATCGTAGCGCCACCAGTACATGCGACCGTGGACTTCCGAGAGCGCTGCGTGTGCCTCGGCGAACCCCGGGTCGAGTGCCAGCGCCCGCTCGAACAGCTGCTGGGCGCTCTCCACGTTCGGTCGTTTCACGCCTGGCCGAGTCAAGTAGGTCCGTCCCTGGAGATAGAATCGATAGGCCTCGGCGTTCGGTGCGGCACTCTCGGCAAGAATCTGCCGGCGGAGTTGATGGCCCGGGCGATCCCGAAGTCTGCCACCCGGGCGTGCCCACCCGCCAGCAGGATGTTTTCTGGCTTGATGTCCCGGTGGATGACGTGTTGGCCGTGGGCGTGGCTGAGTGCATCGGCCACTTCGCGGGTGATCTGCAGGGCATCGTCGAGCGGCAGCTGCTTCTCCCGGCTCAATCGATCGCGGAGTGATTCGCCGTCGACGAACGGCATGACATAGTAGAGGAGGTCGCCAGCCTGGCCACTGTCGAGGAGCGGCAGGATGTTGGGATGGTCGAGTTGCGCGGTGATCGCAATCTCACGGAGAAAGCGCTCGGATCCCAATGTGGCGGCGAGTTCGGGGTGGAACACCTTGATCGCTACCCTTCGGGCGTGCTTGACATCCTTACTCCACGCCGAGGTGCCACAATGTAGCCCCAAAGCGGCATGGTATTCCCGTCACAACGGGCCAGACCAGCGGTAGACTTCAGGAGGCGAGCAATTCAGAGTTGGAAAGTCCCCGTTCATGTTGGACGACGGCACATCGTCAGCGAGGCGACGGATGCAGGACGTGCTCATTCTCGGCGGCGGTATTGTCGGTGCCGGCATCGCGCGTGATGCGGCGCTCCGGGGGCTGTCGGTCACCTTGCTGGAGAAGCGGACGGTGGGGTGGGGCACCAGCAGCCGCTCCTCGCGCCTGATCCACGGCGGGATCCGCTACCTCGAGATGGGTGACATTCACCTGGTGCACGAGGCACTGGCTGAGCGGGCGATCCTGCTCCGCATCGCACCGCACCTGGTGCGACCCGCGCCGTTTCTCTTCGTTCTCGACGCCAGGGAGTACTGGCAGTGGGCGCGCGTCGGCGTCGGGGTCCTCCTCTACCGCCTGCTGGCAAGCGGGCATGGACTCGGACCGCATCATCCGCTCACCCACGATGGCTTGGTGACGCACGAACCGCTGCTCGGCGGGGCGCCGCTGCTGGGTGGCGCGCTCTACCAGGACGCTCGCGGCGACGACATCGGCTTGGTGCGCAGCAACATCGAGGCAGCGAAGGCGGCGGGAGCGCGGGTCTGTGAGCACACGCACGCGCAGGTCCATGTTCATTCGGAAGGCGTCAGCGCCCTCCTCCCTGGTGGCAAGGTGATCTCCTCGAGATCCCTGGTGCTGGCACTTGGTCCCTGGACTGACGCGGTGCGCCGCGAGATCGGCCTTCCGTCACTCGGCTTGGTGAGTGGCACCAAGGGAATCCACGTGACGTTCTCCGGCGAGCGCTTCCCATTGCGGCATGCCGTTGCCTTGCGGCACCCCGATGACGCCCGGGTGATGTTCTGCGTCCCCGAGCCCGAACACGGCCGCGTCCTGGTGGGCACGACCGACACCGAGACCACCGAGTCACCCGACCATCTCACCGTCGGCGACGCCGATGTGGCTTACCTCATGCGCGCCGTGCGCCATCTCTTTCCCGCGCTCGACCTGGTCGAAGGCGATATCACCGGACGCTGGGCCGGCCTGCGGCCGCTGCTCCGGCAGCAGGGTGCCACGAGCGGTCGGACTCGGGAACATCACCTCCATCAGGAAGGCCGCGTCCTCACGGTCGCTGGCGGGAAACTGACGACCTACCGCAAGATGGCCGAGGAGACCGTCGATGGGCTGGGCGGGATCCTCCAACAGTCCCTGCCGCCTTGCCGGACGGCCGACCTGCCGCTTCCTTGAAGGATCCCGACCACTCGGAGCCATCATGTCTCGCCTGACCAGATCGTCCCTGCTGGTGCCGTTGTGCGTATTCCTCACTCAGTGCACACCGACGGCCACGCAGTCATCCAAGGCCATCACGATCGAGGTGGATGCGACGGCGGTACCCCGCCGAGTCCTCCACACTCGCGAGGCCATCCCGGTCGCGCCTGGTCCACTGACGCTGCTGTATCCCAAGTGGATCCCCGGAGAGCATGGCCCCACCGGACCCGTGATCGACGTCGCCGGCATCATGATCAGCGCGGGCGGGAAGACCCTCGCTTGGCGCCGTGACCTGGTCGACATGTATGCGATTCATGTCACCGTGCCCACCGGTGTTTCGAGCATCGAGGTGTCATTCGACTTCCTGCTCCCACCCGAAGCGTCCGGGTTCACCTCCGGGGCATCGTCGTCACCGGAGTTGCTGGTGCTCAGCTGGAATCAGGTCCTGATGTACCCGAGCGCACCGCGGCCTGATGCCATCCAGATGTCGCCGACGTTGCTCCTGCCCGCCGGCTGGAAGTACGCCACCGCCCTCACGACCTCCAAACTTGCCGGCGACACAATCCACTTTGCGCCGGTGTCACTCACGATGCTCGTCGATGCGCCGGTGCAGGCGGGGCTGCACGCGCGCAAGATCGACCTCTCGAGCCCGTCTGGCGTCAAGACAGTCCTCAATCTGGTCGCGGACGACGAGGCCGACCTCGCCATTCCCGCGAAACAGGACGTTGCGTACAAAGCGCTGGTGACCGAAGCCGAAGCGTTGTTCGGCGCGCACCACTTTACCCACTTCGACTTTCTCTATACCCTGAGCGACCAGGTGGCGCATTTCGGGCTGGAGCATCACCAGTCCAACGACGATAGGGTGGCGGCGCGGACGCTGATCGACAGCAACCTGATCCGCCTCTCCGCCGACCTGCTGCCGCACGAATTCGTGCATTCCTGGAATGGCAAGTATCGTCGTCCGGCCGGGCTTGCCACCGGAGACTTCTCCACGCCGATGCAGGGCGACCTGCTCTGGGTCTACGAGGGCCTGACGCAGTACCTCGGCAAGATCCTCGCGGCGCGATCCGGATTGCTCACGCCGGCGGAGTTTCGCGAAGACCAGGCGGCCCTGGCCGCCCGGCTCGACAACCAGCCGGGCCGCACGTGGCGGCCACTGCAGGACGTCGCCGATGAGGCGCAGTTGCTCTACTACACGCGGCCCGACTGGGATGCCTGGCGACGCAGCGTCGATTACTACGACGAAGGCGACCTGATCTGGCTCGAGGCCGATATCACCATTCGGCAATTGACCAAGGGCGCCAAGTCACTGGATGATTTCTGCCAGGCGTTCCACGGCGGCAAGAGCGGCGAGCCGGCGGTCAAGTCCTACACCTTCGACGACGTGGTGAGCACGCTCAACGCGATCGCGCCGAACGACTGGAAGGCGTTCTTTGCCGCCCGGATTCAGGCAATCAACCCGCGGGCGCCCCTGGGAGGGATTGAAGGCGGTGGCTGGAAGCTGGCGTACGGCGAATCGCCCACCTCGATGAACCGGGCGGCCGAGGCAGTTTCAGGCAACATCGATCTGCGCTATTCGGTTGGGTTGCTGCTGACCGGAACCGGCACCATTCTCGACGTCATTCCAGGCTCCCCCGGGGGAATGGCTCCACTGGGCCCGGGGATGCAGGTCACCATGGTCAATGGGGTGAAATTCTCCAGAGCGGCGATCCACGAGGCGCTGAAGCAGGGCAAGACCGCGACCACTGCGCTGGAGCTGCAGGCGACCAACGGGTCGAAGCCGGCCACCTTCACGCTGAATTACCATGGTGGCGACCGGTATCCGTATCTCGCGCGGGACGCGGCAGCGCCCGACCTGCTGTCGGCGATCATCGCGCCGAGGGGGAAGAAGAACTAGGCGTGCGGCAGCTTGGATCGCGCCCTGGCGGCGCGATCCATCCGCCGCGCGTGCCGCCCGAGATACCAGCTTGAAAGGCCCGCAGCCACCGCTGCCAGCACCAGGCCCTTGATCAGGGAGTCGTCAGGCTCATTCAGGATCACGGTCAGTCCCAGCAGGATGAAGACCGCACCGCTCAGGGCATCGGCCACCCGTCGGGTGCCCGAGCGTTCGCGGGACTTCCGCGCAAACACCCCGATCCCGAAGATCCCGATCCCCACCGCACAGATCAGCCAACCCAGCGCCGCCAGTGGTTCGCCGTTGAACATGGATGATGCTCCCTCAGCAGGTCACGCCCGGACACCCGGGACCATCGAAGATACCACCCTTCTCCATCCGCACTGCTCCATTTACGGTTCGCGCATGCTCCAGCGGCTGCGCTTCTGTGTCGGGTACTTCGCGTGGTGGATGGTGTACTTCGCCGTCATCCGGGCGCTGTTTCTCGGCTATAACCACCGTGAAGCGGCACGGATCGGGATCGCGAACGTCGCCGGGACCTTCTTCCACGGGGCCCGGATGGACATGTCGGCCGCCGCGATCGTGTCGCTGCTGGTCTTTGTCCTGACGGCCGTCTCGGTCCTCCTCCCGAGACGTGCCGGGCGCGTCATCCTCTGGTATTCCGTCGTGATGATCGTGGTGATCTCGCTGCTCGCCGCGATCGATGTCCAGCTGTACGGGGAGTGGGGATTCCGGATCGACGGCGCCATTCTTCGCTATCTGAACACCCCCCGCGAAATGCTCGCTTCCGCGGGGTCATCTCCCGTCGCCTTGCTCGCGATCCTGTTTGCGATGCTCGCGACCCTTGCGGTCGTCTCCTTTCTCAGGCTGTTCGGCCCGGGGATACGCCAGTGGCAGGTTGGCCGGCTGCCGGTCAACCTCGCGTCATTTACCCTGCTCGGTGGCCTGACCTGGTTCCTGTACTACCCCGGCAAGGGTGGCTTTCAGGACATGCCGATGACGCAGAGCACCGTGTACTTCTCACACGACGCCTTCGCCAACCAGGCAGCCGTCAACCTGGCGTGGAACTTCCTCGACTCCATCTGGTGGCAGACCTACCGCCGCGACAACCCGTACCAGTACTTCCCCGCCGCCGAGGCCACACGGATTGCCGACTCGCTGCTGGCCGGCGGCTCGATTCCGTCCGTCCGATTGCTCCGGATCTCCAGGCCGAACGTGATGGTGATCGTCTGGGAGAGCTTCACGGCCAAGGTGGTCGAGCGACTCGGCGGAGTGCCGGGGGCCACGCCGAATATCGACACCCTCAGCCATCAGGGCGTCCTCTTCGATCACTTCTACGCCACCGGCGATCGCTCGCCCGAGGGGTTGACCGGCGTGATTGCCGGTTACCCTGCCCAACCCACGACAGAGATCATCCAGCATCCGCACAAGAGCGTCACCCTGCCGGGGCTGCCGCACGACCTCGCCAAGGCAGGCTACCGGAGCACCTTCTATTACGGTGGGGATCCCGAGTTCACCAACTTCAAGTCGTTCATCCTGCAGTCAGGCTTCGACTCGCTGGTGTCCAAGAACGCCTTCGCGCCAGCCGATCGGCACTCGAGCTGGGGCGCGGACGATCATGTCGTGCTCGGTCGCGCGCTGGCCGACATCGGTCGGATGCCGAAGCCGTTTTTCGTGACCCTCTTCACGCTTGACAGCCACGAGCCCTTCACCGTGCCCATGGCGACGGTGATTCCGGGCACCGACGAGCGCCACCGCTTCCTCAACGCGCACGCCTACACCGATCGCAGCATCGGGGAATTCATCCGGCAGGCCCGGACACAGTCGTGGTGGGACAGCACCCTGATCATCATCCTCGCGGACCACGGGCACCGCGTTCCGGTGCTCGACTCGCTGCAGCCGAGCCGGAAGTGGCAGACGTTTTCGATCCCGATGCTCTGGCTTGGCGGCGCGCTCGCCGTGCGCGACACGGTGATCACCACGCTGGGCATCCAGACCGACCTGCCGCGGACGCTGCTCGACCAGATGGGGCTCGATGGGTCGGCCTATCGCTGGAGTCGCGATCTCCTGGCTCCCGGGACGAAGTCGTGGGCGTGGGCCACCTTCAGCGACGGCTTCATCTGGGTCAACCAGGCGGGTGGAGCCGTGGCCTGGGACAACATCGGGAGGCAGCCGATCGCCACCTTGGGGACGACGGGCCCGGCGGACGTTCGGGCCGGACAGGCCATGCTGCAGGCCCTGGTTGCGGACTACCTGAAGCGGTGATTGCTGGCCGGACCGGGAATTTGGGGTATGTTCCTCTGGACCGACCTATCCCTCGCCAAGGCACGCCATGATCCGGATGCTTCAGCGTTCCTCCCTCCTCCTTGGCCTGCTCGCGCTGGGGACAGCATCGGCCCGTGCCCAGGTCGGCCGGAGTCTCGGCATCCTCGATCCCAACTTCGCCCAGGCACGCGACCTCCAGTCCCTGTCCGGCCTCAGCCCCGAGATGGTCCGCGCGATTCTGGATGCCCGCCCCTTCCTCAGCATGGGCGAGTTTGACGCCTTCCTCGCCCGGAACCTCGATCGCGACCAGCGCAGCATGCTCTACCTGCGGCTCTTCCTGCCGATCAACGTCAACGCCACCACGGATGACGAGTTGCGGCTGGTGCCGGGGATGGGGGCGCACCTGCTGGTGGATTTCAAGGAGAACCGCCCGTTTGGCTCGCTCGCGTCCCTCAGCCAGGAGATCGGGAAATACCTCCCGCCAAAGGACGCCGCCCGGCTGGCCCAATACGTCTTCGTCCCGCTCGACGTCAACACGGCATCAGACGACGACCTGCGCACCATCCCAGGGATGACGCCCAAGCTGCTGGCCACCATCCGGCAACATCGCCCGTATCAGGACGTGGCCGGCTTCATCAAGGCCATCCGGCGGACGGTGTCGGCGAAGGAAGCGGCCCGACTCACCACCTTTGTGCGGACGAACGCCGCCCCATGATTCGGAGCGACTGCGCCACCAGCCAATCCATCCGGACCACGCGATCGATCGCGCGCAGCAACGTCTCGAGTGCCGGGGTGGGGAAGGCCAGGCCGCGTTCGGAGCGCAACCGACCCGGTCTAATGCCCAGTGTCGCCGAATCGATGGTCGCGCGGCCCAGCGGTGCAGCAGAGGTGTGGCACTCAAACATCGATTGATAAGATCCCCTTTCAGCTGCCGACCAGTGCCGCCCCATGCCTGATTCGTAAATCATTACGCTACAACTCCTTCCCCGTCGGTTCGGCGTGCCGCCCGGTCGGCCCCGGACTTGCGTTCCGTCATCATCTCGGCAAGCGCCACGACCCCTTCGGGCGGCTGAGCCGGCTTGGATCCAGTGCCAGGGAGATCCCATCACCGTGTCTCAAACCGAAATGGCGCGTTCGCCGGACCGATCGCACCCGCCACTGGTGAGAAGTACTGTCGACTTGAACGCCGTAGTCGAGGGAATGCGGCCGCTACTGACTCGGATCGCTGGCTCTTTCATCCAGCTGGAGGTGCTGCTCGACTCCGAATCTGTTTGTGTGGCGCTCGCCAGCGATCAAGTTGAGCAGATCCTCCTCGACCTTGTCGTGCGCGGGAGCGATGCCATGCCGCTCGGCGGCAAGCTGGTGGTCGCGACCCGGCGCTGGCGGCCCTCGGGGCATGGTCGGAAGGGGGTCGGTGCGTCGCCCGATGGACGCTGGGCCACCCTGAGGGTGGTCGACTCGGGTCCGACGCACGATGAAGATGACGAGGGCAGGGGATGGATCGGGTGCGGCCCAGTTGGCAATGGCATCGACCAGACCTGGGGCCCTGAGTTGGCCAAGGTGGCTTCGATCGTCAAGGCGGCTGGTGGCCATCTCCTGGTCGAAGAGGGGAACCCGGGCGGCTGCGAAGTCGTCGTCTGCCTGCCCGCAAAGGAGAATGCCTCGAACCCTTCCCGGGTGTCCGCGAACACGCCGGCGATCCTCGTGGTGGATGGCGATGCCTGGCTGCAGACAACCACCGCGCACGTGCTTCGCCGGGCCGGATATGGTGTGCTGCAGGCCGATCACGCCAACGGGGCGCTCGAATTGTTGCGGGGGGTCACGGGCTCGTGCATTCGGCTGATGCTGGTCGACATCGATCTTGCCAGTGCCGACGCACGGGCCCTGACCCTGGCGGCCCAGCGAACAGAGCCTGACCTGCACGTGGTTTTCGTCGGTCGGGCGCGGGCGGGTTCGAGCGAAGACCTGCTGACCAAGCCCTTTACGGCGGTGGAACTACTGCAGGCGGTCTCCCACCGGCTTGGCCCCGCTTCTCGGGGATAGGCTCGGGGCCGGCGCTGGGGGATTGCCTGGTGCGGGTTGCCCCGGGACCCCCGGCGCGTGGATATTGGCCGCGCGCCGGGAAGGGCCTGGCGCCTTGGGTCGTTCTACCAGAGAGCCGTGATGAAAGCCAATGATATCCGCAAGGGACACGTGATCTACTTCGAGGGGAAGCCGCACCTCGTCATGGACTTCACCCACCGCACCCCGGGCAACCTCCGGGCATTCGTGCAGGTGCGGCTGCGCAACCTCGGGAGCGGCACCCAGACGGATCACCGTTTCAGCGCCACCGAGAACGTCGAGGAAGCTCGGCTCGACAGCAAGCCGATGCAGGTGCTCTACCAGGATGGGAACGGAGTCCATGTCATGGATGCCACCACCTACGAGCAGTTCACCCTCGATGCCGACCTGGTGGGTGATGACGCGCCCTGGATGCTCCCCGAGATGACCTTTGACGCCCTCTGGCTGGAGGGCCGGCCGATTTCGTTCAAGTTGCCGAGTTCCCTCGAGCTCGAAGTGGTCGAGACGTCGCCGACCATGAAGACCGCCACCAAGTCATCCAGCGCCAAGCCGGCCAAGCTCAGCAACGGGGTGACCATCAATGTGCCGGAGTTCGTCGGGCAGGGCGAGCGCGTGCGGGTCAATCCTCGCGAACGGGAATACATCGAGCGGGTGAAGTAGCGGCGCGGCTCGTGGGTGACTGTTTGGTGAACGGTGATTGGTGACTGGTGAGTGTTGGTTGACATAAGACGAGCCCCCGTGCATCACGGAGGCCCGTCTGACTTTGTTCACCGTTCACCGGTCACCCATCACCTGCTTCTCTCTCACTCTCCGCCGCGGCCGCCGCGACCCCCGCCCCCGCCACCGCCACCGCCGCCACCACCCTGACCTCGGCCACCACCGCCGACATTGAAGAAGTTGGCCCCGGTCCGGATGGCTTCGGGCAGCAGGGACCACTGCACGTCAGTCAGGATTGCCCGGACCGCCTCACGCAACTGGATGGTCCGCATGTTGAGTGGTCCGAGCATCATCAGGAGCGGCTGCACGTTGGCAGCGGAGCCGCCCTTGTTGACCTTGTCGACTTCCTTGGTCAGCGAGTCGAGCGTCGGTGCCATCGCGGTCAGCGTCGAGTCCAGCAGCTTCTGAAGCTTGGTCACCTGGTCGGGGGCCAGCGCCAGTGAGTCCTTTCGGTCGAGTGCCGCCTTCGCGATGTTCTCGGTCTTGAATCGGGCGATCCCCTGCTTGAGCATCTCCACGCCGCTGGGCGCTCCATTGGCGCCAGCGGAGAAGAAGGCACTCATCCGCGCCCGCTGCTGGTCGTAGCCGATCACGTAGCGCATCCGCAGTTGCAGCTGCATCGGCGCGCGGGTCGCTGTGGATGCAGCGCTGGTGGCCCCGAACCGCTCGTTGATTTGGTACTTGAATGTCTGGCTGACGGGATCGAATCCGCGCACCGTCATCAGGGTGCTGTTGGGCTGCACGTTCTGGCCCCAGCCCTTGATGTTGTTCTCTCCGTGGAGCAGTTCGTCGAGGCCGCCGAGGAAGTTGCTCGTCGCCAGCGACATCGTCAGCCGATGCTGCAGGAACGGTGGCAGGATATTGACCTGGAACTCCATCGAGGGACGCCACGGCCCGGTGCAGCTGTTCCGTCCCGCGATCGAGTTGAATTGCGCCTCGATGCAGGCCCGCGCGCCACTGGACGTGCCGCTGAGCATCCGGTTCATCCCGTTGGCGACCGCGGTATCGGTCGTCGTCGCCGGATTGAAGATGAACGCCCGGTCGTTGCGCGACGAGCCGTCGCCGTTGATGTCGCCCTGGACGACCGGGGTGTACCGCGAGCCGGAGGTGATGTTGCCGAGCATCGTCAGCGTGAACGTCTGGTTGAACGGCCACGAGACGTTCACCTGGAAGTTGTGGCGACGCTCGCCGCTCGAGACACCCCATTCGTAGACGTTCGGATCGCCGGCGGTGATGTTGCCGCCGCCGAAGCCGCCACCGCCACCGCTGCCGCCCTGGTCGCGGGCGAACATCAGGGTATATGACAGGTTGATCGAGGCGGCACGCCGGTTGGAGCCGGCCACCGACAGGGTGACCTGCTTGGTCTCATTCTGCAGCGCTGAGATCACCTGGTTCACCGAGCCGTAGGACGTGTACTTGCGCGACGCCGACAGCGGGATGGCGCCCCGCGCGGTGTCGATCTTGGTCGGATCGGCGAAGTTCGGCCGGCCATCCAGTCCGCCAAGGTGGAACTGGGCCGTCTCATTGAGGTTCAGGTCCCGCGAATACGACTGGCCCTTCCCGCGAGCATAGAGGGCTTCGACGTTGAACGACAACAACTGGGTCAGCCGCTTGCTCAGCCCGAACGAGGCGCGGTACGTCTTGGAGGCGCCGTAGTCCGTGGCATAGGTGGTGATGTTCGGGACCCCGGTCAGCACCGGAGTCGATGCATCATTGATGCACTGGGTCGGGATCTGGGACGGATCAGTGAGATACGTCGACCAGGTCGGGATCGGCACCGCGCCACCGACGCAGAACAGCTGGCTCTCGGTGTTGATGAGGCCCGATTGGGCCTGGGCGGTTCCCGGGAGCGTGGCGAGCATTGTGCCGCGGAAGACCCCGAGGCCGCCGCGCAGGGTCAGCAACGGCGGAGCAAATCCGCGCTGGCCGTTGCCCATCTGCTCGCGCGCCGGGATGTTGAACGAGAAGCCGAGCCGCGGAGAGAGAAAGGTCTCCGTCGGGAGCACATTCGTCGCGACACCGAACTTGGCCTGGACGTCCGGGTTGAGCGCCGGCGCGCCGCCATACGTGGAATGCTCAAGACGGATCCCTGCCGTGACCTGCAGGTTGCCGCTGCCCTGGCCGCCACCGAAACCTCCCATGCCGCCGCGCCCGCCACCGCCACCACCACCGCCACCGCCACCACCACCGCCACCGCCGGGGGCACCTGAGCGCCACACATCACTCAGGAACACCGCTTCGGTGGTCGCGCTGCCGTTCCGGGTCGTCGGCGAAAGGGTCCGGGTGAACGTCGCGGGAATGTTGTTCTGGAAATCGACCAGCGAGTTGTACGTGTAGGTGCCGTACCGGTTGTTGGTGACATCCTGGTCGAAGGTGGAGCGGTCAAGGCTCAGGCCGAGCTGGAAGCGATGCGTTCCAGACGGCGCGAACGAGACGGTATTGGCGAGCTGCAGTCGCTTGGAATCGCTGTGGCTCGGGAGTCCCGAAATGCCGCCAAAGCCCAGCGTGGTCGTGCCGATCCGGCCCGAATCGAGGGCGGAATAGACCGTCACGCGACCGACCGGCACCAGCAGGAACGGATCGGAACTTGAGTTGCTGTAGTTGAATCCGGCTCGGAACTCGTTGGTCAGGTCGACATTGACGCGAGTGATGGCGGAGAGCGAGGCGCCACCGCTGTTGCCCTTCAGACTGCCGCCAACCTGGGGCAGTGCGGTCGTCGAGGTCCGGAACGGATCGGACGTGGTCACGCCCAGGTTCCAGTTGACCGTGACCGTGCTGCGATCGCCGGCGTTCCAGTCGAAGCGGGTCAGGGCGGTGAAGTTGTCGGCGGTGCGATTCGGGTCGATCTGGCCGACCGCAGCCGTATAACCGGTCTGGCCGACCAGGCCGATGAAGCGATTCACCGAATCGACCGACGTGCCCAGGCGCGCCAAGGTTGTTGGGTCCGCCAGGTCGAGCGTCGCAATCGGTACCAGCTGGCGATTCAAGCTGAACGACGAGAAGAGGAAGAGCTTGTCCTTCTTGAGCGGGCCGCCGAAGCCCGCCCCGAGGGTCTCCCGAGTCTGGCCGGAGCCGAATACCGTCTGGGTGCCGCCGACGGCCAGGTCCTGATTTTGGAAGTTGCCGCTCACCGAACCCGAGGTCCGGTTGCTGCCGCCGCGCGTGGTAGCCGAGACCTGCCCACCGGAAAACCCGCCCCGCGAGACGTCGTAGGTGCTGGTGGTAACCCGAGTATTGCGCACCGCATCGGCCGGGACCGCGCCGCTGCTCGACGCCAAGCCATCGATCACGAAGGTGTTGGATTCGGAGCTCTGTCCGGCCACCGAGAAGGACGAGCCGGTCGAGTCCGTTCCGCCGGTGAAGATGACACCGGGCGCCAGCATGGCGAGGGCGGCCAGGTCTGAGGCGTCGATCGGCAGCCTGCTCGCCTGCTCGCTCGTCATGTTCCGTTCGGTGCTGCCAGGCGTTGGACGGTCGAGTGCGTTCGGGTCAGCGCGACGCGCGGCGTTGGACACGAGATCCTGGACCCGGGTGGCCTGGTCACCCAGCTTCACATTGAACACGATGCGGTCATCATCCTGCTGCCGCGTCACGTTCTGGATGATCGGCAGCTTGCCGATGGCGCGGACGGTGATGCGGTACTGGCCGCCGCCTTCATTGAAGTTGAGGGAGAACTTCCCCTTGTCGTTCGTGATCGTCTTCTTGGTCACTTGGAGTTCAAGGCTCAGCGCCTCAACGCCCGCGCCGGCGACCGGCTTGCCGGTGGCGTCGGTGATCGTGCCGATGATGTAGTCCACGTTCCCCTGGGCGGCCAGCGGCCTGGCCCCGATCAATGCCAGGCCGAGCAGGATTGCGGTGGCGCTCGCGCAACGAGCCAGCAAACGTGAGGACATGAAGTATCCCAATGGTCGGGTCAGGTGGCACGAACACCGGCGGAAGCGCCGATTCGCGACCTCGGTGCATGGTACGCCGAGTTGCTCGGAGAAGTTGAACCGCGGAGGGTGACCTTCACATGGCGAGAGGAGCAGCTAACCACAACTGGAGCTGTGACTTACCCCGTTGGCTGTTCGCCAGCATGATTGGTAGACGTTTCGGATTGGGACGTTGTCTCCGGCTCGGGTGTCTTGGGTGATTCGTCGCAGGCCTCGCCGAAGCGCTGCCGGAGTTCCGCCCACTCCTTTTCTGCCGCGACGGCCATCTCGGTCAGTTCCTTGCGCGCCTCACTCATGGCCGTGTCAACGCGGGACTGCACCTTGGCGAGCAGGGTATCGAGATCGGTGGAGAACGACATGGGAACCTCTGTTGGAGTCGCGGAGTGAACCTGCCGCCGCATTCGGCACTCCCCTGTGGCTCATGACGGATGGGCCGGCTGCCCGGTTTCTCTTTCCCGGCTCTCGCGGAACCTTCATCGGCCAGCAATGGTTATCCTCCACTGGGCCGCCGCACAACGCGGGCGCCTGTGCCTTCCTGGGAGAGTGCCCGTGCCATTGCTGTGGTTGGTGGGCGAGTGACCGCCCCGAGTCCCGCACCGAAGCAACGCGTGTCCAAGGAGGTCGTCTGGCGGGAAGCCCGCGAGCTCGTCTGGGCTCACCGGCGCCGTTTGAGCATCGGCTTCGCGCTGATGCTGGTGAACCGGGCCGTCGGATTCGTCCTTCCCTGGACCAGCAAGCAGCTGATCGACAAGGTGCTCCCGACCAAAGACCCTTCCTTGCTTTGGCCGTTGGCCGCCGCTGCCGGCGTCGCCACGGTGATCCAGGCGGCCTCCTCGTTCGGGATTTCGCAGATTCTCGGTGTCGCCGCGCAGCGCGCGATCACCGAAATGCGCCGCGCGGTGCAGGCACACCTCGTGCGCCTGCCGATCCGGGCGTTCGACGCGACGCAAACCGGACAGCTGGTATCACGCGTGATGTCCGACGCCGAAGGGATCCGCAACCTGGTCGGCACCGGGCTGGTCCAGCTGGTTGGCGGCGTCATCACGGCCATCGTGGCGTTCACCTGGCTGATGATCCTGAACTGGCGACTGACGTCCGTGACGGCGGTCCTGCTGATCGTGTTTGGCGGCGGCATGGCCTACGCCTTCACCAAGCTGCGGCCGATCTTTCGCGAGCGGGGCAAGCTCAACGCGGAAGTGACCGGTCGACTGGTGGAGAGCATTTCGGGCATTCGCGTCGTCAAGGCCTACACGGCCGAACGGCGCGAGCGGTTTGCGTTCACCAAGGGCGCCAACAAGATGTTCCGCAACGTGGCGGCGACGATGACTGGCATCTCGGCCACGACGGCGCTCTCCACCGTCATCGTGGGGATCATCGGGACCCTGCTCATCGTGGTGGGCGGCGGCGACATCATCGCCGGGCGAATGTCGAACGGCGACCTTTTCCTGTATGTGCTGCTGACCGGCTTGCTCGCCGCACCGCTCATCCAGATCGCGTCGATCGGCACCCAGATCACCGAGGCATTCGCGGGATTGGACCGGATTCGTGAGCTGCGCGCCATGGCCGCCGAGGATGCCGACGATGAGGGGAAGGATCTCGCCGGCACCATCGACGGGCGGGTCGAATTCGCGCACGTGACCTTCAGCTATGACCCCGGCGTACCGGTGCTGAAGGACATTTCCTTCGTGGCGCCCACGGGCACCACCACAGCGCTGGTCGGCACCAGCGGCTCAGGGAAGAGCACCCTGGTCTCGCTCGTGATGGCGTTCAACCACCCCGACAGCGGCAGCATCCTGGTCGACGGTCGCAACCTCCAGGAGATCCGTCTGCGCAGCTACCGCAGCCGGCTCGGCATCGTGTTGCAGGACAACTTCCTCTTTGACGGGACCATCCTCGAGAACATCCGCTTCGCGCAGCCCAACGCCAGCGAAGCCGAGGTACGAGAAGCAGCGCGGGTGGCCCACTGTGATGAGTTCGCCCTTCGCTTCGACCTGGGTTATGAGACCATCGTGGGGGAACGGGGCGTCAAGCTCAGTGGCGGGCAGCGGCAACGCGTGGCGATTGCCCGGGCCATCCTCGCCGATCCGGCGATCCTGATTCTTGACGAGGCGACCTCATCACTCGACTCCGAGAGCGAGGGCATGATCCAGGACGGACTGGCGAGGTTGCGGGCAGGGCGGACGACGTTTGTCATTGCGCACCGGCTCTCGACCATCATGTCGGCCGACCAGATTTTGGTGCTGGAGGGGGGCGAGATTGCTGAGCGGGGAACCCACGACGATCTGGTGAAACTGGGCGGCAGGTACCGGGCGCTCTACGACCGTCAGTATCGGCAGGCGCTCGATCGGTATGTCAATCCGGGGGAGGAATTGCCCGGGGCGGCCAAACTCAGCCGCTGATCCGCTGCACGCGGATCAGCAGCCGCCGACTTCACGGAGCAGTTGTGCGACGGCTACCCGACGGCGAAGGCGTTCGTCGAGTCCCCCAGCAGCCGTGAGGTCCTGCTCCTCCTCCTCGGCCGAGGCCTGGAAGTCGTCGTCCTTTCCCTCTTCGATCCGACGGAGTCGGTCTTCCTCGTCGAACATTGAATCGCCGAACATCGGCCCCTCCCATGGGTGGCGCGTCCATCCGCCACGCGTCGGTGTGACACAACGGGGAGGGCAAGAGGGCATCTCCCGGCGTACCACACCTGACTGCTCCCTCTCACTACATACTTCGTGCCACAAATTTCCATCCGGGGGAGTGCAAGGGTGAAGGGCTTCGACGTCTCACCGAGGTTTCGAAGCGGCAACGACTTCGCGACTTGCCGGTCGCCTGGGCCGCGGCGGCTCGCCGAAGGGCTGGCCGCCGGTGCGGACACCGTGAAGTGCGGTCCGGAGGCCTCAGCGAGGCTTCCTGTCCGCAGCGACGACGAATTGTTGGACACCCCGGGTTGTGCAATCCAGCGGTGGTAGACGAGACTCCCGCTGCCTTGGTTCCAGCCGCCGCCTTTTCGAGGATCTGCCGTGCCAGCTAGCCTCAACTCCCCGACCGTTCCCCTTGTTTCGGCCAGCTGGCTCGCGCCGAAACTCCGTTCACCGGACTTGGTGATCCTCGAATGCTCCTGGTACCTGCCGACGGCAGGGCGGGACGCCGAGGCGGAGTACCGTGCGGCGCACCTCCCCGGTGCGCTCCGCCTGGACCTGGACGCGCTGAGCGCGACGGACACCGACCTGCCGCACATGCTCCCCACCCCAGGACAGTTTGCGGCGGCGATGGAACAGCTGGGGATCCGGCGGAGCGACCTGGTGATCTGCTACGATGGCAGCGGCGTCAACATCTCCGCCGCCCGCATCTGGTGGATGTTCCGCGTCTTTGGTCACCATGCCGTGGCGGTGCTGGATGGTGGATTCCCTGCTTGGGCGAGCGCGACTCGGCCGGTACAGCGCGGCACGTCCCGTCCGCCTCGGAGCGGGTACCCCGTGCCATTGATCGACAGCACCCTGATCAGGAACCGGGAAGACATCCTTGGAATCCTCGCCGGAAAAGACCCGGCTACGGTGGTGGACTGCCGACCTGCGGCGCGCTGGGGTGGTGAGGTCGACGAACCGCGGCCCGGGTTGCGACGAGGCAACGTCCCCGGCAGCCGGAACATCCCCTATCCCGAATTCACTGATCCGGCCACCGGTGTGATGCTCGAGCCCGACCGGCTCCGGGAGCTCCTGACAGCCAACGGCGTGGATCCGGCCCAGCCTACCGTGGCCATGTGCGGATCGGGTACCAGTGCCTGCGTACTGGCACTCGCCGTCGAGGTGCTCCGGGCAGACGATCCGGCGAGCGTCGGCCCGCCGGTGGCGATCTACGATGGCAGTTGGTCGGAGTGGGGTCGGAGCTAGGATCGAGGAACGATCATCGGTCGTCGCGAGGCATCAGCCGCAGCGCCGTACCGCCGCGCGTGGCGCAGGCCATTCTGGGGCGAGTCGCAGCGCGGCCCGGGCATCGTCTCGGGCGCTGGCACACGGCGCCCGCATTGCCAGTGCGATTCGAATCGGGTAACTCATGGGGTCGATCCGGGCTGCCCAGGTGAGTCGCACCAGGGAGCGCCCATTGCCCGCCACCAGATACGCCGCGGTCTGCATCCCACTGCGAAGCACGGCGACGCTGAGCAATGCCGCGACGGCGAGGCTCCACCGAGAGGCCAGCGCCCCTGACCGGTCGGCGTCTTCGACACCATCCGTCGCGGCCAGCAGCGAGCCACCAGCGAGTGCCACGAGGAAGAGCGGTGCCGGGAGGAGGAGGATGGCATCGAAGACGCCCTCGACCGCGGCGATCACCAGCACTGCGACCAGGGTGGCAGCGGCCATCGTGCGTGATCCTCCGGCCCTGACTCCCTTCACCCCGCGCCAGAGGCAGGCGGCCCCGAGCAGCAGGAGCGCCAAGGTCGCGGCAATTCCCCGCTCGCTCAACAGCGCCATCCAATCACTGCTGGGCCAGGGATTCAGCGGGACGGTGTCGCCATAGGCCCACGATGGGTCGTTGGCAGGCGCCACATCGCCATAGCGAATCGGCCAGTTGCCCGGTCCCACACCGAGCAGGGGGTTCCGGGCGGCCAACCTGAGGGTGTGGCCGTACTGGAGCAGACGGCCTTGCCCGCTGCCTTCGCGGTGATTGGCCAGGCCGGT
This sequence comes from Gemmatimonadota bacterium, assembly GCA_025361465.1. Lineage (GTDB taxonomy): Bacteria > Gemmatimonadota > Gemmatimonadetes > Gemmatimonadales > GWC2-71-9 > Palsa-1233. The sequence continues at coordinate 4,089 of JANYAG010000051.1, read as the reverse complement.
CAACGTCTCGGCATACGGTGAGGCGGATCGCCACGCGAGAGTGTTGGGGACAAACAGCGCGGCGCCGATCCCGAGCAGGAGCGCCCCCGCCAGGAGGATGGCGCGCGGCCGAACCACCGGCAGCACGTGCTGGCGCCAGGATGGGACCATCGCCACCAGGTAGGTGCCGCTGCCCATGATGACGCCGATCCAGGCCGTTCGTGAGCGCGACAGCACGATGCCGACGGTCAGCGCGGCGATCACGACCGCCGTCATGAACGCCATCGTGCCTCGCCTGGCAAGCAGCGTCAGGGTGACGAGGATCGGCAGCGACAGGGCGCTGAAGTGGGCCATGAAATTCCGATTGCCGAACGTGCCGCCCGGGGCGCGGGTCGAGGCAAAGAGAATGCTGTCCGCACCGTACGCCTGGGCCAGGGCGGTCGCGACTCCCACGCCCGCCGCGGCAGCGCACCAGCGCAGCAGGCGCGGGCCGAGCCCTTGGTCGGCGAGCGCCCTGGCCGTGAGAAAGGCGGCGATCCCGGTGGCGGTGAGTGACGTGGCCCGAAGGGCGATCCACGGGTTGGTGGCCAGGACAGCCGACACGACAGTGAGCAGCAGGAAGGCGCCAAGGCCGACGGAGGCCGCCCGACTCAAGCCACGTCCGAGTGTCGGCCGCCCCAGCACCACCGCCAGCCAGGTGGCGAGGTGCATCACCGTTTCCTTCGGGAGCTGGTGCCTGTCGAGGTCACTCGGCGCGGTAGGAAGCGCGATCAGGACCGCGAGGACGAGTCCGAGCCCGAGGACGTCCGCCGCTGCGCGACGGGGCCAGTGGTCGGCAGCGACGTGGTCGAGGGCATTCGACTCGAAGGGCGAGGCAGTCATGATTGAAGGCCAAACATAAGGGGCCGTCGGCCGGGTCTCCTGTCGGGGTAGATTGTCTGGCACAACCTGGGGGGGGCATGTCGGAGGAATCGACCGGATCGGGCGGAGGGGACGAGGCACATTCTCGCGCGGCGGGCGTGCTCGCCACGACGGATGATCCCGTGCCAATTGATGTGCACCAGATCGATGACGACCGCGTGCCGGAAGGCATGCTCTGCCTCGGGACCTTCCTCGACGGGCAGCTGGTCGCGCGATGCGCCGTGCCGCCCGATGCGATGGAATTCCTGACCCGCCACCAGATGTTCAGTGCTCCGCGACAGCTCGTCCTCACCGCGCGCGAGCAAGATCCCGGCCTCCTGTGCGAACTCTACGCGCTGGTGCCGATGCCGCGTGAGACCGACCTCGTCGGCGAGGGCAGCGCCGAGGAACCGTGGGCCTCGTCGGTGCCATCATCACAGTACGAGCGCGAGGTCGAAGGCAACGGTGCGGAAGGGTATCCCGAGGCGGCCCCGGTGGCAGCGATCCTGCTGGGACAGATCGTCCGGTTCCAGAAGGATCGCAAGCATCCCGAGAGCCTGCCGCTGGAAACGGTCGACGTCCTTGCAAAGATCGTCTCGGGGCGGGTCGTCGAAGTTGTGGACAAGGTCCTCGAGGATCTGCTCGGCCCCTGAGCCGATGATGCGGTGCTGATGGTCCCGCACTATACTTTTGGCAACTGTTGGCATGTCACCCACATCCGCGAGCACACCAGTGTTTCAGCATCTTGCCGCCCCGACGACGGGCCAGCCCATCACGATGGTCAACGGCGTCCTTCAGGTCCCGGATCATCCGATCATTCCCTTCATCGAGGGCGACGGCACCGGGCCGGACATCTGGCGCGCCAGCAAGATCGCGCTCGACGGCGCAGTAAAGGCCGCCTACGGCGACCGGCGTCGCCTGGAGTGGTTTGAGGTCTATGCTGGCGAGAAGGCCAAGAACAAGTTCGACAACTGGCTTCCAGATGACACCCTCACCGCGATCAAGCACTACCTCGTGGCGATCAAGGGACCTCTGACGACGCCGGTCGGCGGCGGATTTCGTTCGCTCAACGTCAGCCTGCGCCAGCAGCTGGATCTGTACGCCTGTGTTCGCCCGGTGCGCTGGTTCACCGGGGTTCCGTCACCCGTGAAGGACCCGGGCGCGGTGAACATGCTCATCTTCCGGGAGAACACCGAGGACATTTACGCCGGCATCGAGTGGGAAGCCAAGACGGACGCGGCGCGGAAGATCGTCACCTTCCTGCGCAACGAGATGGGCGTCAAGAACATCCGTTTCCCGGACTCGAGCGCCATCGGCATCAAGCCGGTGTCCGAAGAGGGGTCGAAGCGGCTGATCCGCGCGGCGATCACGCACGCGCTGGCGCACCACAGCAAGAGTGTCACCCTGGTGCACAAGGGCAACATCATGAAGTACACCGAGGGTGGCTTCCGCGACTGGGGCTGGGAGCTTGCGCGCGAAGAGTTCGGCGCGAAGGACTACGAAGGCGGGCCGTGGCAGATCCTGCCGAACGGCTTGATCATCAAGGACATGATCGCCGACGCCATGCTGCAGCAGGTGCTGACCCGTCCGCGCGAGTACGACGTGATTGCCACGCTCAACCTCAACGGGGACTATCTCTCGGACGCCCTGGCGGCCCAGGTTGGCGGCATCGGCATCGCGCCGGGCGCCAACCTCAATTACGTCACCGGGCACGCGGTGTTCGAGGCGACGCACGGGACCGCCCCCAAGTATGCCGACAAGGACGTGGTCAATCCGGGGTCGGTCATTCTGTCCGGCGAGATGATGCTGCGCTACCTGGGCTGGAACGAGGCCGCCGACCTGATCATCTCCTCGCTCGGCACCACCATTGCGCAGAAGAAAGTGACCTACGATTTCGAGCGCCTGATGGAAGGCGCCACCAAGTTGTCGACGAGCGCCTTCGCACGGGCGATGGTGGAGAACATGGGCGCGCCCGTTCGCGGGTGACCGGATCTGCCAACGGGCTCAGCGGACCAATGCGCCCCGAGGATGACCCTGGATGGGCCTCGTACGCCGAGACGATCCTGGCCTTCCGCGGCCCGGCCGGGCTCGAGATTGATCTTTCCCTTCCTGTCCCACCCTCCGCGCGCGCCGAGCTGGCAGCACGCGGATTGGGCGGGGCGTTCGGCCTGGTGACACCGTGCAACCCGCGTGGCCAACCAACCTCCGTCCAGGAGAATGAGGCGCGATTGGTGCGATTCCTCGCCGAGCTTGACCAGGCTGGTGCGCGCTACCTGCGCGTCGACGGACTCTCGCCCGACCGCCGCCACGCCGAGCGTGGGGTTGCACTGGCCTGGCCGCAACAGGAGATCCTCGCGCTGGCGACACGATGGGACCAATCGGCGATCTACTGGTGGGATGGGGCGCGCTTCTGGGTCATCGGCGCGCTGACCGAAACTCAGCCCTGGCCGCTCGGCGGCGCGACGTGAATTCGAAGCCACGGGGCCCGGGCATTCCCCACGCCGCGCACGCGGCACTGCGGGAGTTCGTCAACGCGCTGGGAAAGTCGGCGATGTACCCGCCGAGCCACCGCTTCGTCCTCGAAAGCGCCGCCTCGCTCAGCCAGCGCCTCACGCTCGCCATGGCTGAACGGGGGGAACTCGCGATTGGCATCCTTCCCAAGGGGCTGCTGCTGAACGGGACGGCAATCGAGCCCCTCCCGATCATGCTGCGGGAATTCGCCGTGCGCCTCCATCGCAAGAACATCGGGACGATCCAGATTCTCCCCGGCGTCACCCGCGACGAAGTGCTGGCGATGCTGTCGGCCCTCAGCGCCGCCGACGCCGACGAAACAGTGGGGAAGACCGGACTCCGCCTGGACCGGCTCAGGGTGGAACCGATGGTGTACGATGTCCTCACATTCGCCGACCCGCTGTATGACAACGAGCTCGACGACGTTTTCTGGGCGCAGCTGGTCGAGGCCGCGTTCGGGCGACGGCTGGCTGCCGACGAGGCGATGCCCACCTCGCTCCAAATCGCCGCAGCCCTCACGGAGCGCGTGGCGGCCGGGGCGGAGTCCGCCAGGCGCGTGTTTGAGGCCCTGGCTGGATTCGCCTCGGCGCTGGCGAGTCGAGGCGACCGCGGGTCGGGCGGGGCACGCCGGCGCTTCGTCGACGTGGTGTCGGGCCTTTCACGCGCCACCACCACGCGCGTGGTGGCTGCCGCGCCAAC
>JANYAG010000050.1 GCA_025361465.1 Gemmatimonadota bacterium | reverse complement strand
CGAGCGTGGAGACCAGCATCTGGAACGGCTTTTCCGGATCTCCCGTTGGTGCTGGCACGGTCGCGACAATGGTGTCGAACAGCGAGTCGAGCGTGGTGCCCGGCTGATCGAGCTCCAGCGTGGCCGTACCGGCGCGGCTAGAGGTATAGAGGAATGGCGCGTTGAGCTGCGCTTCCGTCGCTTCGAGGTCCATGAAGAGTGACAGCACTTCATCATGAACGCGCAACGGCTCGGCGTCCTGCCGATCGATCTTGTTGATCGCAACAATGGGCTGCAACCCCAGCGCCAGCGCCTTTCGGGTCACGAACCGCGTCTGGGGCATGGGCCCCTCGGCGGCGTCCACCAGGATCAGCACGCCATCGACCATCCGCAGGATCCGCTCGACCTCCCCACCGAAGTCGGAGTGGCCGGGGGTATCGACAATGTTGAATTTCACCCCGTGCCAGGTGATGGCCGTGTTCTTGGCCAGGATGGTGATGCCCCGCTCCTTTTCGAGCGGGTTGGAATCCATCACGCGCTCCTCGACATGCTGATTGGCACGGAAGGCCCCAGCCTGGCGCAACATCTGATCTACCAAGGTGGTCTTGCCGTGGTCAACGTGCGCGATGATCGCGATGTTCCGAATCTTCAACTGAACGAGCCTTTCATTTCGAGACCTTGGTGACGCGTGATACACCAATCACCAGTCACCAATCACCCAGGTACAGTCACCCATCATCCCTCGATTCGGCGCATATATACCGGGACAGCCAAGGCACCGCAAGACGATCAGCCATGCGGCTCCAGGCCGTGCGCATGCGATGGCCCCATGCGGCCCGCCAGCAGGCCGGTAAGCTCTTGATCGCCACAGAGTTCACCCTCGCACTCATGGCCCGTTTCCAGCTGGATGGTGACGTGGCGAATCGCGAGGTCCGTCATCGCGTGTTCGAGCTGGTGGAGCACCGCCGGGTGGGCCTCAAGATCCAGCACAACGGCGTGCGCCGACATGGCGGTCAATCCGCCGGCCACGGTCCAGACGTGGATATCGTGCACCCGCGCGACACCGGGCACGGCCAGCAGTCGGCGCTCCACGTCTGCAATCGAAACGTGCTCCGGCAATCGATCGAGCAGGATCAGGCCGCTCTCCCGGATCAGCCGCCACGCACTGCGGAGGATCAGCACCGACACGATGACCGAAATGATCGGGTCGACCTTCAGCCAGGAGGTATAGTGGATGATGACCGCGCCGACGATGGCCCCGAGCGAACCCAGGGTATCCCCCATGATATGGAGATAGGCCCCGCGGACGTTGAGGTTGTGCCGGTGGCCACCGTGCAGCACCCGGAGCGAGACAAGATTGACCAGCAGCCCGACAACCGCCACGCCGCCGAAGAGCTCGTCATTGATCGGCAGCGGATGACGGAAGCGGTCGATGGCGCCGATCGTGATGGCAATCCCGATGACGAACAGCATCAGGCCGTTGACCATGGCCGCGAGCACTTCCCAGCGCAGGTTGCCGAAGTGGTAGGCGGCCCCCTCGCGGCGCTGGGCGATCCGGGCGCCGAAGAGGGCGAGCACCAGGGCAGCGACGTCGGTGAACATGTGCCCGGCATCGGCGAGCAGGGTGAGCGAGTTGCTCATCAGCCCGCCGACGATCTCGACCACCGTGAAGATCGCCGTCAGTGCCAGCACGAACCCGAGCTTCCGCGTCATCCACCCCCCAGCTTCGTCCGGCGGACTGCCGAGCCCGATCTCTTCGGGCTAACCTTCCGCCATGCCCCCCACATCGGACGGCCTCCCGATCGCCTTCGCCCTGGCAATCATCGTGGCCCTGGTGCTGGCCAACGCCTTCTTCGTGGCCGCCGAATTCGCCCTGGTCGGCTCCCGGAAGACCCGCCTGGAGGCCATGGCCGAGGCCGGCGATGGCAAAGCTAGGCTGGCCCTCAAGGCCCTCCAATCCCTCCGCCGCTACATCTCGGCCACCCAGCTGGGCATCACGCTCGCCTCCCTTGGGCTGGGCTGGGTGGGCGAACCAGCGCTGGCCCATTTGTTCGAAGGGTGGTTCGCCGGCCTGCGCCCGCCGTTCGCGGCCATCGGGACCCATGGACTCGCGGTGGCGATCGGGTTCACGATCATCTCCACCCTACATATCGTCCTCGGCGAGCTGGTTCCCAAGGCCACGGCCCTGCTCCACCCCGAGCTGATCTCGACCTGGTTCATCGTGCCGCTGGCCGCCTTCGCCTGGGTCATGCAGATCCCGATCGCGATCCTCAACGGCGCAGCAACCTGGTTGCTGAAGTTCTTCGGCGTCCGGGCCCCCAGCGACGCCGAGCGGCTGCATTCGAGCGATGAGATCCGGATGCTGGTGGAGCAGTCGGGCGAGGCCGGCTCGCTCGAGCGCTCCGATGCCCGCCTGCTCGAAGGAGTCTTCGAGTTCAGCGAGAAGAGCGCCGAGGAGGTCATGACCCCGCGCACCGACGTGCAGGCGCTCGCGGCCGACCTGACGGTGGACGCCGCGGCGGATGTGGTGGCCATGGCGGGCCGCTCACGCTACCCGGTCTACGTTTCCTCCCTGGACGAGATCGTCGGCGTCGTGCATGCCAAGGACATCCTGCGCGCCCTGCGCCAGGCGCCGGGCACCCGGATCGCGCAGATCATGCGGGAGCCGCTCTGCGTTCCCGGCACACGCGAAGTCGAGGACGTCCTGGCCGACATGAAGCGACTCAAGACCCACCTCGCCGTGGTCCTCGACGAATACGGCGGCACGGCGGGGCTGGTCACGATGGAAGACCTGCTCGAGGAAATTGTCGGGGAGATCTACGACGAACACGACCTGGTCCGCCATCCGGTGCGCCCGACCGGCGACGGCACCGCAACGCTCGATGGGGCGATGCCGCTGGCCGATTTCAATGACCGGTTCGATGCCGAGCTCGACACGACCGAATACACGACGCTGGGAGGCTTCCTGTTCGGGCAGCTGGGACGGCTGCCGAAGGTGGGCGATCGCGTGACGGTGGCGAACCGCACGTTCGTGATCGCGGCGATGCAGGGGAAGCGGGTGAGCGGGGTGAAGCTCGAGGTGTGAGCGGCCGCTACTTCCGCTCGAACGGCCCCGCCCGGTAGCTGTCACGGTCCCGCCGCCGCACCGAGGCGTTGGTCGGCGGGAAGAGATTGAAGCGGACGATGTGCCAGATCGCGGCCAGGCCGTCGCGCCAGCCGATCTTCTTCCCTTCCTCATAGGTCCGGCCCGAATACGAGATGGACATCTCGTAGATCCTGGCATGGGCCTGGGCAAGGCGGGCCGTGAGTTCCGGTTCGAACCCGAAGCGATCGGTGGTGAGGACCAGCTTCTTCATCAACGGCGTGCGCACCGCCTTGTAGCACGTTTCCATGTCGGTCAGGTTCAGGTTGGTGAACATATTCGACATCAGCGTCAGGACCGAGTTGCCGACGGAGTGCCAGAAGTAGA
>JANYAG010000357.1 GCA_025361465.1 Gemmatimonadota bacterium | reverse complement strand
TGGTGGCGGTGGTGGCGATCTCCCGGGTGGCTCCAGACTGCTCCATGGCCGAATCCGTGACTGCCTGAGCCGCCCCGGCGTTGATCTGGGCGGAGCGGGCGACGTCCGCCGCCGTCGCGGCGAGACGATCGGCCAGTTCGCGGTGCGCCGCGGCCTCGCGTGCCACGGTTCCGGCGGCCTGGCTGACCTCCTCGACCGACCCGACAATCAGCGCCAGCGCTTGCGTCACTCCGCCGGCGATCCCCTCCACACCGCTGACCCGTTCCTTCCCGGCCGCGACCGTCGCCGCGACAACCCGCATCTGTTCGTCAAGGGTGGCAACGGTGCGGGCGATTCGCCGGGCCCCTTCGGCACTGGTCTCGGCCAGCTCACGAATCTCGCCGGCGACGACGGCAAAACCTTCACCGGCTTCACCGGCGCGTGCCGCCTCGATCGCGGCGTTGAGGGCAAGCAGTTCGGTCTGGGCGGCGAGCTGGCCCGTGAGCGACACGAACTCCGAGACCGCCGCCGCTGCCTCGGTGAGTCGCTCGACCGAACTGGTGGTCTGCTCGACCACCTGGTGCAATTCGAGCAAGGCCGTGGACGCCGCCCCGAGCTGTTTCTGGTGCGTCGCCGCGGTGCGCCGGATGCCATCGGCCACCGCGACCACACGTTGTCCGGCGCCCGCACTCCGCGCCGCGGCAGAACGGAGGTCGCCCAGCAGCACATCGCTCTCCCGCATTCCCGAGGCCTGGCGCTCCGCGCTGGCCGACACCTCGGCGATCGCTCGCGACACCAACGTCGCGCTCTCCGTCAGCTGGTCCGAGCGAGTCGAGAGCTGCTCGGCGTTGTCACTGAGTGAAGCCGAGACATCCGCGACGCTGCCCACGATGCCACGCAGCCCCTCGCTCATGTGCTGGACGGCGGCGCCGAGCAGGCCGAGCTCCTTGGGCATCGGGCCGAAATCGATCGGGCGCAGGTCGCCGGCGCCGACCCGTTCGGTCGCCTCAACCACCCGCCGCAGTGGCTGCACCACCGCACGGACGGTGGTCACACCCGATCCGATGCCGAGCAGCAGGACGCCGGCGAACACCAGCCAGATCAGTTCCCGCCGTCGGGCGCTGCTGGCGGCAAGCTGGGCGGCGCGCTCCGACCCGGCGGCCTGCTGGACCGCCACGAGAACCCGCACTTCCTCGAGGAGCGAGTCCGCCACGAGTGGGCGGGGACCGCCGATGACGCCCCCGGCGCCGGGGGCGTGCAGCGTGCGCGCGAGGGCGACGACACGCTGCGAAGTTCGGCGCTCGGCCGGCGTCAGGTCGAGCTGTCCGTAACTGGTGTTGGCCGCGACGATGCCGAGGAACGCCGAATCGAGGGCGATCCGATCGAGCGAGTCAGGCCGGATGGCAAGAGCGTCTGCGGCGCGGACAGCCGCCACGATATTGCGCGTCAGGTTCTGCACCAGCGTGGTGCGTTCGCGCAGGGCGTCGAGTTCTTCCTGCACCACCTCGTCGAGGGAATTCATCGCCGAAACGCCGAGGAGGGTCATGGCGAAGACGAGCAGGAGCAGGAGCGTCGTCCCGGCGGTGACGCGGCTGCGAAGTGAAGGGAGGTCTGTCATGGCTGCCGGAACGATGCGACCGACGGGGGCCACGTGCAAGTTGCTACCCCTAGCCGGGCCTCGCGGCCCGGTCTATCATCCCGACCATGTCCGTCCCGACCACGCTGGTCATCAAGACCTTTGCCGATCGTGCTGAAGCGCTCGCCCACTGCATCCTGCGGGCCGGCGAAGCGCCCCGCGTGCTGGCGTTCGATGATACCGTCGGATGCCCGATCGAGCAGGCCTTGGCGGCCCTCGAGTGGACCCGGGTCGTTGGCGTCCTGCCGGATGATGACCTATTGCACGCCGGACGGCTCACCACCGAGACCGCTGCCGCCGTGGTGGAACGGAAGCTTCCCGGGGGGAGCCGGTACATCTTCCTCGGGCCGCGACTGGACACTCGTCCCTACGACGCCCATGAGGGCGAGCTGCTGCTCGACGAACCTGGGGTGCTCGCCATCGGCTTTGAGGATCGCGCGACGGCCTTGGCGCACTTCCTCCGCGCAACCGGTGGTGGTGGAGCGCTGCTGGCCCAACTCGGCCGCCGGGCACCGGAGCTTCGCCACCTGCGCCGCTGGCTCTCGCCCATCGTCCAGGAACTCGATGGACCGCGCCGCCTGATCGCTGGCTGGTTCGCGGCTTCCGCCGGTGGCGCCCTCTTCCTCGGCGAGGACGAGGGGGAACCTTCCTATCGCTACATCGAAGTCGGGATCGACTCATGATCGCATCGCGCGCCATCGTTTCGCTGCTCCTGCTCGTCACCCCGCTTCCGGCGCTGTCGGCCCAGGGAAAGACCTCCACCCCGCCACGGATGACGCCCGAACAGCGCGCCGCGGCGCAAGCGCGGCTTGACGCGCAGGTCAAGCAACTCAACGCCGCGCCGCTCGACGCCATCAAGTCGCAGCTGCGAACGGCGGCGCTGGTAACCCGTGATTCCCTCGCCGCGACGGTGGCCACGGCGTCACTGATCACCCGGGCGCAGTCCACCAAGAGCGTTGGGGTGGAGCGTTCGCAGGCCCGCCGGCTGCGCGGCCAGTGCCTGGCCACCCAACGGTCATCCTCGGCGACGCTGCAGGCCATTGCCGCGATGAACACTCCCGATCCCAAAGGCACGCAGCTGCTGGTCGAATACCGGGCCGCACTCACCGAAGTCGGCCGCAGGATGGGACTGTGTGACAAGGCCCTCGATACGCCGGACAAAGCCGGGCCAGCCTCAGCCAGGATTTCCGCCGCCATCAACCAGGTGAATGCCGCCGCCGAGCAACACGATCGCGCGCTCGACCATCTTGCGCGCGGAATGGAAATCCCGTTTCGGTAAGCGCGTCGAAGGACTCACGCCACGGATTGGGTGGTGATTCCTCCATTCGGCGAGGGATGCGCGTGGCGTCAGGACGCCACCTTCGGGAAGTGGAATTGTGGATCAACATTTCAACAATGCGTGGATAAGACCGCTAAGCGCCGTGGCAGGAGCAACTTCGAACCCACATTCCTGTCCAGTGGAAGTGAGCTAACCCGAATAGAATCAGGCACTTGCGCGATCCTTGCCGATCGGTAGCTTGGAAAGACCGATGGGGCGTTTCGCGCGTCTCATCCTCTCCGATTCGGCGCCTCGGAGAGCCGTGTGAGCGAGAGGTCCGCGAGCCACTCTGACTCACAGCGCTCATCTCGGCGCAACGCCCCCGAGCGTTTGCGACGGAATGTGAAACGGTCGATCAGCTAGCCTGGTCGGCCGTTTCTTTTGTTTCGGATTCACCGCTCCCCGTTGTCCGTTCTCCGTTCTCCGTGTCTCCCGAAGTCCGCCGGCAACTTCACCAGCCACCGATTGTCGAGTTGCCACACGCGCTTGGATGAGACGCGCGCGTCACCGGGGAAGAGTTCGGCGGAGGCGTAGGCCTCGCTGATCGACGCGGTCTTGGCACTTGCGTCGTCGGCGAAATGGAGAATTTCAGCTTCAAGTGTCAGGGGGCGTACGGGGGCGCCGAACTCCAGCTGTCCGTGGTGGGAGAGGATGAGGTGCTCGAGGAGCAGTTGTTCGTCGGGCGTGCAGGGCGGTGCCGGGGCGCGCTGGATCGCCTCACGCAGCATGATCAATCCCTGGACGACGTGTCCGACCAGTCGTCCCCGCTCGTTGGTATCGAAGACCCCGGTCTCCCAGGTGTAACACTCTGTCTTGCCGATGTCGTGGAGCAGGGCGCCCGCGAGGACGAGTTCGTCATCGGCCTTCGCAATTCGGGCCATCTGCCGGCCGATCGCCGCGACTTCGCAGGTGTGCTGCAGGAGGCCGCCGAGGGAGGCGTGGTGCCCGGTCCCCGGGGCGCCTGGGCACTGTTCATACCGTTCGCGGAAGGCCTCGTCCGTGTAGAAGAGGTCGACCACGGCGCGCAGCCGCGTGGCGGTGAGCTTGCCCCGCGCTTCATCGACGAACTGCCAGTAGCGCTCGACGGGCCCGACACTGGGGACCAGGTCGGCGAGCGGCACACTTCCCTTGGGCAGTGCGCGGATGGAAGTGACCTCAAGCTGCAACGCCTCGCGGTACTTGGTGGTCTTGCCGACCACCTGGACGAGCATGCCCTTGCCGAGCCCGCGGATCATGTCATCGCGTCCGGCCCAGAACGGAGCGGTCTCGATCCGGCCGGTCCGATTGCCGAGGAGCATCGTGGTGCGCGGGTGCTCGCCCCCTCTGGCGACGACCTCGAGGACGAGCAGCGGATGCTGCACATCCTCGCCGGCTGAAAGCGTGCTGATGTCGAGCAGTTGTTCCACAAGGACTCCGGGCGACTGGCCACGCCCCCGGCGCTGCGGGTGGCGGGCCGAATCTATACCCGGGGCGGGGCGTGTGCGTCGACCCCCTCGCGGTGGCCCCCGGCGCGACTTCGCGCTAGCATTGGCGGCATGGATCCCCTGCATGTCCGCCTGGTCGTCGGCGATCCCGACCGCGAGGACGTTGTTGCCCTGCGCGAGGCCCTCCGCGCCGCCGGTCATATCGTGGTGCACGATGATGGTCGCGCGTTGCCACCGGGCGTTGATCCGGCGGCGGATTTCGTGGTGACTGAGGGCTCGGCGCAGCCGACGCCCGAGTCGCTTGATGCCGCCGAGGCACGCCACATCGCCGCGATGCTCCGCTTTACGCGCGGCAACAAGCGGAAGGCCGCCCTCCTCCTCGGGGTTGCCCGCTCGACCCTTCTCGCCAAGATCCGGCGATACCGCCTCGCCTGAGCGAACGGCGTCAGGGGGGCAAGCGGCATTACCATGTCAGCCGCCCCAGCCGCGACACGACCACCCGCCGGGTGACCGTTCCCTTCGACAGCAGCAAGGTGCGATTGGCCGCGCCCATCGCGATTCCTGATGGAGCGAAGAGGATCGGCGGTCCCGTGCCGGTCAGGCGGATGCCTCGAAGTAGCGGCCCGGCTGCCTGCCAGGGGGTGACGTTCTCGCCGGGCATGGAGGCATCCACGCGATAGCTGCTATCGGCCAGGGTCAGGCGCGTGACGGTCCCCAGGCGCAGTGCGGCGCCGCGGGCCGCGTCGAGCGCCAAGACGACGCCGGCGGTCTCGGTACGAAGCGCCGCGCGGTCGAGGACAGTCACGACGCGGGGCACTGCGATGCCACTGAGAATCGCCAGCAGGACCAGGACGAGAAGCAGTTCGATGAGGGTGACGCCGCGGGGAGGCATGGCAGGAGTATCGCTGCCGAACGCCGGCAGGCGTGGTGCGTGAGCGCGCGGCGTGGGGCCGAGAAACGCGAGGAGCGAGAGAGTCCGAGGTCTCGCTTCCCGCTCCTCACTCAGCCGTCCATGGCCCCACCCGTGTCATCGAGGAATACCAGCGCCTTGTTCTTCGCGACCACCGCTTCCAGGGCCCGATGGACGTCGGCTTCAATCACGGTCCCGACCAGGTCCCGCATGCGCGAGACGGCCTCCTCGGGTGTCATCTTCTCCTGGTAGGGCCGGGCCGTGGTAAGGGCATCGTAGACTTCCGCGGCGGCGATGATGCGCGCACCGACAGGGATGGCATTGATGTCGAGCCCGTCAGGATAACCGGTGCCGTCGGCCCGCTCGTGGTGCGAGCGGACGAAGCTGACGACCTCGCGCAGGTGGGTGAGTGGCGCCAGGATCTGCGCGCCGATCACGACGTGCGTCTTGACGTGATTGAACTCGTCCTGGGTGAGCGGGCCACGCTTGTTCAGGATCGACTCACGGATCCCGATCTTGCCGATGTCGTGCAGCCGCCCGGCGGTGCGGACCAGGTCGACCTGGGTGTCCGGCATTCCGAGCTCAGCGGCGACCATGGCGGAGAAATCGGCGACGCGAGCCGAATGGCCCCTCAGGTAGGGATCCTTCGCCTCCAGGGCATTGACCAGCGCTTCCAGGGTCGCCACGGAGATCCGTTCGAGATTGCCCCTCTCACGCTGCAGCTCGGCACCGCGCTGGACAATCTCCCCCTTGAGCCAGGCCTGAGTCTGCGCCTGCTCGATCATCTCCCGGCGGCGGGAGAGGGCCCGGCTGATGGCACGTTCGAGGTCATGTGGCTCCACCGGCTTGACCAGGTAGTCCACGGCGCCGCGCTGCATGCACAGGGCCGCTGTCTTGGCGTCGTTGACGCCGGTCAGCATCAGGATGGCGGCGTGTGGCTCCAGCTCCAGTAGCGATGGGGCCAGGTCGAGACCGGAAGTATCGGGGAGTCGGACGTCGAGAAGAATGCAGGTGAGCTTCCGTCGGCGGACTTCTGTGAGTGCCTCCGCCCCGGTGCGCGCGAGGACGACTTCATGGCCGATGCTGGTGAGGAAGCGGACGAGGTGTGTGCGGACGGATTCTTCATCGTCCACTACCAGCGTAGTCGTGACGGTTGTTCTCGAATCGAGTGGATCGGAGACATCGAGGCTCATGGATTCTCTCGGGATCGATACTCGGTGAGGCGACACATCCATCAAGAAGATACCCATTCTCGTGCCGGTGACAGCCCGTGGCGTGCCGATGGATGCGAAAACCGCCGTTAATTACCCGACGAAATCAACCATAATTTTCGTCGGAATAACTCCGGCATCCGCGGCACGATCCAGGAGGAGCTGCACCGCGGCCCGGCCACGGGGGCCGTAGTCCACGGTCCACTCATTGACATACATGCCGACGAATGTGTC
>JANYAG010000344.1 GCA_025361465.1 Gemmatimonadota bacterium | reverse complement strand
ACCCTGACGACCTGCGCCTGCTGGTCAAGGTTGGGGCGTGCGATACCATCGCCGAGGGGATGAATCGTCCGCAGCTGCGGTGGAATGCGATGGGACTCCCTGACCAGCCCCCCCTCATCCTGAGCAGAGCGAAGGATCTCCGAGGTCCCTTGCTTTGCTCGGGACGAGGAGGCATCAAGCATCCACAGCAGCTGCGGACGATTCATCCCCTCGGCGATGGTATCGCACGCCCCAACCTTGACCAGCAGGCGCAGGTCGTCAGGGTTGAGCATGGCGCGTGCGCGCAGCTCCTCCAACCCCTGATACGGCCCGCTCTTTGTGCGCTCGGCGAGCAGGCGGTCCGCCCCGCCGGTCGACAGCCCCTTGATGAACTGCAGTCCGACGCGCAGCGCGCGCCCGGCGCCGGTGCAGCGCCATTCGCTGGCGTTGACGTCGGGCGAGAGGATGGTCACCCCCATCCGCCGTGCCTCGGCAACGTAGGCAAACGGGTGATAGAAGCCGCCGCCATTGGCGAGCACGGCGGCGATGAACTCGGCCGGATAGTTGGCGCGCAGGTAGGCGCTCTGCTGCGCCACCTGGATGTAGCTGCAGGAGTGGCCCTTGCAGAACGAATAGCCGGAGAAGGAGAGGATCATCTCCCACACCCGGGTGATGCTCGCGTCGTCGCGGTCGAGGGCGTGCGCTGCCGCGACAAATTCCTCGAAGTACGCGGCGAGCTGCTTGCCCGGACGCTTCTTGGAGAGCGCCTTGCGCAGGCCGTCAGCTGCCGACCACGACAATCCCGCAAAGGCGTGCGAGACGTTGACGACGTCCTCCTGATACACCATCACGCCGAAGGTGTCAGCCAGGGTGTCACTGAGCGACGGGTGCAGCGGCTCGTAGGGTGCGCCGTAGAGCCGCTCGAGATAGGTGCGGATGAAGCGATTCGACGCCGGGCGGATGATGCTGGTGTTGAGCACCAGCAGCTCGAAGGTGTCGGCTTTCGATTTGAGATTCAGCTGCCGGGAGGCTGGCGACTCGGTGTAGAAGACTCCCAGCGTCTCACCGGTGCGGAAGGCGCGGCGCGTGGCCGGGTCATCGCCCGCCTCCGACGAGGTGTAGTCGAGCTGGACGCCGGTGTTGAGGTGCACCATGGCGATGGCATCGCGGATCACGGCGAGCGAGCGGTTGCCCAGCAGGTCGATCTTCACGAGACCGGCATCCTCGGCGCCGTCCTTCTCGAACTGGATCACCGGCACCGTGAGATCCGGCGCGCCGTCGAGCTGCTTGGCCGCGCGCTCGATCGGCACCACGTCGGTGAGCGAGGTGGGCACGATCACCACGCCTCCGGGGTGCAGCGAGAGATGGCGCGGCGTGCCCACCAGCGTCTCGGCGATGGCGGCGAGGTCCAGCCACACCTTCGAGAGCTTGAGGGCGCGGAAGTTGGGGTGGGTAGCGAACAGCTCGCGGGCAGACCCTTCGCTGCCGTACATCGGCACCCGGCGCGTGACGTCGCGAATTTCGGTGGCTGGGCGGCCGTGCACCTTGGCCACTTCGCGCAGGGCACCCGCCAGGCGCAGACAGTTGTGGTTGCTCACCATCGCCGCGCGGGGCTGGGGATACTTGCGAAACACCCAGGCGAGGATCTGGTCGCGCTCGTCCCACGGGAAGTCGAGGTCGATGTCGGGCGGATCCTTGCGTGCCGGGTTGAGGAAACGCTCGAAGAGCAGGTTGGCGCCAAGCGGTTCGACGTGGGTGATGCCGAGGCAGTAGGAGACGATCGAGTTGGCGACGGAGCCGCGGCCGCAGTGGGTCGGGCCGTGCTGCACGATGTCGTGCACCACGAGGAAGTAGTCGGCGAAGTGCTTGAGGGCGATGATCGCCAGTTCGTGTTCGAGCCGATCGCGAGTGACCGGGGCAATGGTGCCGTAGCGGCGCACGGCGCCATCGTAGGCCAGGGCGCGCAGCCGACCGAGCGCGTCGTCGGTGTCGGCCGCGCGCGGGGCAATGGTGCGACCCATCGGGATGCGATACTGGCACCGCTCGGCGATAGCCTGTGCCGCGTTGAACGCTTCGGGCACATCGGGGAAATGACGCTCGAGGTCGGCAGCAGGGCGGAGCCATGCCTCGCGCGGCCAGGCATCGTCCACCTGCGTCAGGGTGATGTTGCGATGGATGGCGCGGAGCAGCCAGTGTCGGTTCCAGTCTTCGGCGTGCGCGGCAATGACGCCGCCGGTCACCACCGAGGGAAGGCCAAGCCGCCGCGCTGCCGCGAGGGTGGCATGCCGGCCCGGGCCGGGGCGCAGTTCGGCATAGAGTCCGGCGGGGCCGCTGGCGCGCACCATTCGGTCGAGCAGCGCCACATCGCGACTCATCACCACCAGCCCCTTGCGGTCCGCGGCGAGTTGCGCGGCCAGGTCGAAGTCATCGTGCCAGTGGATTGCGGTGGCGGCGCGGCAGAGCGCTCCCCAGCCGTGTTCGTCCTCGGCCAGCACCACCGCGTCGTGCCCGCCGGTCACGAGGTGACAGCCGAGAATCGGGCGAACGCCTGCCGCATCACAGGCCCGCTGGAACTCGATGGCGCCGTAGACGCCGTTGGTGTCGGTCATGGCGATGGCGGGAATGCCGCGCCGTGCCGCGGCCTGCGCCAGCGCCTCGGGCGAAGAGGTGCCGAGGCCGAAGGAGAACCAGGTGTGGACGTGGAGATGAGGAAACATGATGGACTCAAAAGACGAGAGACGAGAGTGACTTCCTCGTCCTGAGCGAAGCGAAGGACCTGTTTTCGGCCATCGAGGTCC
>JANYAG010000337.1 GCA_025361465.1 Gemmatimonadota bacterium | reverse complement strand
AGGCGACAACCGTATGACACTATCGGGGTCCAGAAGGTTGCAGAGTCGCCCCGCGTTTCACGAGCGAAACGCTCGTCAGACATGGAGTTACGGTCGACCGGCGGTTCGCGTGAGTCGCCGTGTGTTCGCACCACGCTCACCCCCTCCTTGACGCCGTTCGGGCCGTCCCTATAGTTCCGAGTATCACCGACTGGTTTTGTCGGTATTCCATCTTGGAGCGACCATGATTCACGAGACCATCCTCGGCACCATCGGCAACACGCCGATCGTCCGCATCAACCAGCTCGCCCCGGTGCACGTCACGATGTACGTCAAGTGCGAGGCGTTCAACCCGCTCTCCTCGGTGAAGGACCGGCTCGCCTTTGCGGTCATCGAAGACGCCGAGCAGCGCGGCACCCTGAAGCGGGGGCAGACCGTCGTCGAAGCGACGTCCGGCAACACCGGCATCGCGCTGGCGATGGTGTGCGCGGTGAAGGGGCATCCCTTTGTCGCCGTGATGTCCGACAGCTTCTCCATCGAGCGCCGGAAGTTGATGCGGATCCTGGGCGCGAAGGTGGTCCTCACGCCGGCCGCGGAGCGGGGCAGCGGCATGGTCCGGAAAGCGGAGGAGCTTGCCGCCAAGCATGGCTGGTTCCTGACGCGCCAGTTCGAGAATCCGGCGAACCCGGAGTATCACCGCAACACGACCGGACCGGAGATTCTGCGGGACTTCGCCGGCCAGCGCCTCGATGTCTGGGTGACGGGGTATGGCACCGGCGGCACGCTCACCGGCGCGGGTGAGATGCTGAAGGCGGCGCGACCGGGGATCCGGATCGTGGTCACCGAACCCGAAGGTGCCGCGCTGCTCTCTGGTCGCGATTGGAATCCGCACAAGATTCAGGGGTGGGCACCGGACTTTGTCGGGGCGGTCCTCAATCGATCGGTGTATGACGAGATTGTCACGGTCACGGACATCGAGGCGCGGGACACCGCCCGAGAGCTGGCCGCGAAGGAAGGGATCTTCTGCGGCATCTCGTCCGGCGGGACGTTTGCGGCGGCACGGAAGGTCGCCGAGCACTCATCCAATGGCACGGTGCTGCTGGCGATGCTGCCCGACACCGGCGAGCGCTATCTTTCGACCATCCTGTTCGAAGGGATCAACGAAGGCAACGACGAGGTGTAGGAGCGGCTCATGGGGTTCTCGGTGTGCTTCTTGGCGTGGCGATTCCGTACCTTGGCCCTCGTGGGGCTAACCCTCTTCTCCGTCGCGGCCTGTTCGCCCTCCAAGTCGAGCAACGGTCCCGACAGTGCAACCGTCGCCCGCAACACTGCTGACTCGCTGGCCAAGGCGGAACAGGCTTATGCCACGGAGTTGCGCGACTCGGCGCGCACCGCCCTGGCGTCGCTGCTCAAGGATCCCAAGAGCGCTACGTTCGACAGCACGATGGTGGTGCAGCCGCCCCCGCTCAATGGCCGACCCTCGCCGTTGGTGGTGTGCGGCCGGATCGGTGGAAAGCCTGGTATCGGCGGCCGCTCGGCGCCCGCCGCGTTCGTCTACCAGAACCGGATGACGGTGTTCGTCGAGGATCCGACCAACCAGCGGGCGTTCGGCGCCGTGTGGAGCGGGATGTGCGCCCACGCACAATCGCGGGTGGTCGTCGGATAAGCGAGGGTAAGGCGCTCCCACAAGTAACCGCCCGGGACGACGTGGCGAACTAGAACGCCGCGTGCTCCGTCCGCCGGATGATCTCGTCCTGCAACGCCTCGGACAGGTCGCAGAAGTAGTCGCTATAGCCCGCGACGCGGACGATGAGATCGCGGTTGGCTGCGGGGTTGGCCTTGGCGGCCCTGAGCCGCTCGGCGGTCACGACGTTGAACTGCATGTGGTGACCGTCCAGCTTGAAGTAGGACCGCACCAGGCTGTGCAGGGAGTCGATGCCGGCGTCGCCCTCGAGCAGGCTGGGAGTGAACTTCATGTTCAGCAGCGTGCCGCCGGTCTTGATGTGGTCCATCCTGGCCGCCGACTTGAGCACCGCCGTGGGCCCATGGCGATCGGCACCTTGCACCGGGCTGATGCCTTCGGACACCGGCTGGCCCGCGCGGCGGCCGTCTGCCGCCGCGAGGCAGACCGCTCCGAAGTAGACATGACAGGTGGTCGGCAGCATCTCGAGCCGGTACGCCCCGCCCTTGGTGTTGGGTCGCCCGTCGATCGCCTCGAACAGCATCCGGAAGGTGCGCGTCATCAACGCATCGGCGTAGTCGTCATCGTTGCCGTACTTGTGCGTCTTGTTGACCAGCCGTTGGCGCAGCACCTCCTGGCCGGCGAAGTCGCCGTCGAGGATCGCCACGAAACCGGTAACCGACAGGTCGCCCTGGTCGAAGACCACGTCCTTCAGGGCCGAGAGGGAATCGGTGATGCTCCCGATGCCGACGGCCTGGATGAAAGTGTTGTTGTAGCGGGCGCCGCCGGCGTTG
>JANYAG010000307.1 GCA_025361465.1 Gemmatimonadota bacterium | reverse complement strand
ACGCCATCGAGGAAGAACGGGCGGCGTTCGGGGTAGCGAACCGCCTGCCTTGGGTCGAAGGCGAACTGGGTCACGTCGCTTTCGATCTGGGAGAAGTCGGGATGGGCGGTCGGCACGATGTCGAGCACGTGCCCGGCATTGAGGTCCGTGAGGCCCTCGAGCTTGCCCGACTGCGCCAGGAACGACGAGGCCGCGAGCTTCACCATCGTCCAGGTCTGTTCCTGGCCGGTGCGCTGGACCTTCCGGAGGAAGTTGATTCCCCATGTCTGCGTCTTGCCGGCCTGGAAGCGAATGCTCTTGAACGGGACCCGGATCTCGACTTCGTACCCTTCCGGCGTCACCCGGCCCTTGGAATCCCAGACGAAATCCTGCGAGAGGTCAGGTTGCTGACGCGTCGACGCGCCGCAGCCCGTCATGCCGCAGGACAGGCCGCCGCTTTCGTTCAGGGCACCGTCCCCCTGGATCCCAAGAGGATTGGTGGCGAAGAACATCGCCTGTCGCCCGTCATTGAAGGTCGACAGGTACATCTGGATGTTGTCGTCGTTGAATATCCGGTCACGCGTCGCCAGCGTCGCGTGCACGGCTCCGGAGGCGTCGAATGCGCGACCGGGTCGCTGGGACCGGTGGGCGACAGCAGGGCGAGCATGCCAATGACGAGCGGAAGTGCCAGCATGCGGCCTGCCGGAAGAAGGGGGGTTCGAGGCTACCTCTGACGATACGGGATGCGCGGGGGCGGGGTTTCGACGCAGGCAATCCCGAGGTCCTTCGCTTCGCTCAGGACGAGGAACTCCCCCTTCGCTCTTCTCCCTTCGCTCTTCTCCCTTCTCCCTTCTCTCACTTCTTGCGCTTCCCGGTGCCCCGGACCGGTGTAGCTCTCACCGGATCCTCCGGCCATGAGTGCTTTGGGTACCGGCCACGGAGGTCCTTGCGGACGTCGAAGTACCCGGTCTTCCAGAAGGAGGCGAGGTCCCGCGTCACCTGGACTGGCCGACGCGCAGGGGAAAGGAGGTGCATCACCACCGGAATGCCTGCGACCCGCGGGGTTTCGCCGAGCCCGAACACCTCCTGCAATCGCACCGCGAGGACCGGTGCCTCGGAATCGGCGTAGTCGAGCGCGATCGACGACCCGCTCGGTACCTCGATTCGCTCCGGCGCAAGGTCGGTGAATGCCCGGCGCCGATCCCACAGCAGCATCGCCAACAGGGCATCCCCCAGGTCAATCTCGGCGATCTTCGCGAGGGAGCGGCAATCGACCAATCGCGGGGCCAGCCATGTTTCGAGCGTGGCGGCGAGGGCCTCATCACCAACATCAGGCCATGAGGAATCGTGCGCATGAAGAAAGCCGAGCCGCTGGCGCACCCCGCGCGAGGCATCGTTCCACGGCAGTGCGGCAACGCCGCTGCGCCGGATTCCCTCCAGCAGCACGGCGACGATCTGGTCAGCGTCCGGTGTCGCCAGCGCCGATTCGTTCAGAACCAATGCTCCAAGCATGGTGCGACGGCGCGCGACGACCGACTGCGTCGCGTCGTTCCAGCGAATCTCTTCGATCGTCTCCACCTGTTCGGCGGCATGCGCCAGGAGCTCGGCCGGGTCGAGCGCGGCCGCCAGGTAGATCCTGCCCTCGCGGCCACTGTCATCGAGCTGGGCCGCAACGATCCAATCAGCCTGCGCCAAGGGATCAGTGGTCGGCAGAGTCGCCCCGCGGCCATTACGGAGCAGGAAGCGCCCGGCGGCACCTCGCCGCTGCGCCACCCGGTCGGGATAGGCGAATGCGAGCAGCAGTCCGGTATCCTCCCGACCCTCGCTGCTCGCTGCTCGCTTCTCTCCTCTCTCTTCTCCCTTCTCCCTTCTCGCCTCTCCAAGTCTTCTCCGCCACTCCGCCGCAACGTCTCGTACCCTGGCGATGGCACCTCGATCAACGGTGGCACCCGCCAGCATCACCGTGTCCAGGTCGCGCGCGACCGCGTCGAGCCGCAGCTGCACATCGGCTGGCGGCGGACCACCCTCGCCGCGCAACACGTCGCGCTCCTCGAGCAAGGCCACCAGGGTCGCCGCGCGCGCCATGGACGCCGGGCCATCGTCGCGGGCACGCACCAGCATGTGGGCGAGTCGCGGGTGGGTACCGAGCGCGGCCATCGCGCGACCATGCGCCGTGAGCCGGCCATCGCCGCCGATCGCACCAAGCAGCACAAGTAGTTCGCGCGCCTGGGCAAACGCGGCGGCAGGCGGCGGGTCGAGCCAGCGCAACTCGGCAGGATTGGCAAAGCCGGCGGAGGCGAGGTCGAGGGCGAGCGCGGCGAGGTCAGCGTCGAGAATCTCGGCCCGCGTGCTCGGCACCAGGCCGGCCTCGTCGGCCGCACTCCAGCAGCGAATGCAGGTCCCCGGCTCGACGCGACCGGCCCGACCACGTCGCTGGTCGGCCGACGCCCGGGTCACGCGGATGGTCTCGAGTCGGGTCATCCCGGTGCGTGGCGAGAAGCGCGGGATGCGCATCAGGCCGGAGTCGATCACCACCCGGATGCCGTCAATGGTCAGCGAGGTCTCGGCGATGCTCGTCGCCAGCACCACCTTGCGGCCACCGGCGGGGGCCGGCGCGATCGCGGCGTCCTGCGCTTCCAGCGACAGCGCCCCGTAGAGCGGATGGACCGTCGTCCGCGGCGGCAACGGCCCGCCAAGGAGGAGGTCCGCGACGCGCCGGATTTCCGCCGCCCCCGGAAGAAAGACCAGGATCGAACCGGTCTCGTCCGACAGTGCCTCGCGTACCACGCGGGCGACGTGGGGCTCGATCCACTGTCCGGCAGCCGGCGGCTGATGTCGCGTCACGACCGGAAAAGCCCTGGCCTCGCTCGTGAGCAGGGGCGCATCGCCCAGCAGTGCGGCAACCGCTGCACCATCGAGTGTCGCCGACATCACCAGCACGCGCAGGTCGGGCCGCAACAGCTCCGCGGTGGCCAGCGTCAGCGCGAGGCCGGTATCGGCGACGAGCGAGCGCTCGTGGAATTCGTCGAAAATCACCAACCCGGTGCCTGTGAGCGCGGGGTCGTCCTGGAGCATGCGGGTCAGGATCCCTTCGGTGACCACCTCGATGCGAGTGTCGGGTCCCACGCGCGTGTCGAGTCGAATGCGGTAGCCCACGGTGTCGCCGACCCGTTCGCCCCTCGTCGTGGCCATCCGCTGTGCCGCCGCCCGTGTGGCGAGCCGCCTCGGTTCCAGCATGACGATCCGCTTTCCGGCCAGCCAGGGGGCGTCGAGCAATGCCAGCGGGACTGCCGTGGTCTTGCCTGCCCCGGGCGGCGCGACCAACACCGCGCGATGATGCGCGGCCAGGGTCGAGCGGATGGAGGGAAGGAGCGGGGAGATCGGGAGCATGGGAGAAGATACGAGAAGCGAGCCTGTTGGTCATCCTGAGCGAAGCGAAGGATCTGCGTGGCGGCCCTTCGGCGAAATTCAAGCACGCATGCCCTTCGCTACGTTCAGGGCGACTCCCATTCTCGCTTCTCGCTAGAAGTACACCCCCGCGCTCACCACCAGCTGCTTTCCGCCGCCCAGCTCCGCGCGGCCCTGAAGGAAGCCGCCGGCCTTCTTCGATCCAACATGCAGTCCGGCCAGCGCGTTGAGTCCGAGGTTTGTGCCGATGACACCGGGCACATTGCCGGTGTAATCGACGCTCTGCTCGGTGAAGTTCAGGCCCCCGCCGATGTAGACCGCCTTCAGCTTCGGAAGATCATAGGTGCCATTCATGTTGATCTCCCAGTAGGTCTGCTGGTGCTTCGATCCATCGGTCACCGCATAGTCCGGCGCGAAGAAGTAGTCGAAGGTGAAGACACCCATCACGCCGCGCTGCTGGTTCCAGGCTTTCAGTGGAAAGCGGAGTCCGGCGCCCACCCCGCTGACCGCGCTGCCGGACACATCGCTGCCATAGTTGTATTGCAGCACTGGCGCGAGTTGGGCGCTGGCAGAACCCGGCAGAAGACACGTCGCGAGGAGCGTGGCGGCAACAGCGTGAGTGCAGCATGCATGGCGGGACGGGAACATCACACGCTCCAGGAGGGGTCGTTGAGGAGTACGCCTTGAACCCATCAGGCGTTGGCCCGAAATGCAGGACGGGTCGCCGCACTGATGCGACGACCCGTCCCCTGACAATCGCAGCCGGCGTCACGCCGGCCATCGAATCACCGGATGTGGATACCGCCCTTGAAGATGAGGGGCGCTCCACTGCCCGTGTTGACCTTCACTTCAGCGAACGGCATCACTTTCGAGTTCCCCATGAAGTTGATGCCGCCGACCAGGTGCAGGTTGGTACTGCTGCCTGAGGCGCTGCACCCGGGGATCCCCGAGCAGTACCCGGCGGCCCAGGACGAGTGACCATAGGTCAGGCCAGCGCCAACATAGGGCTTCACGTCGGACTTCTCGGTCGCGATGTCGAACAGGCCGTCTGCGGCGAGTTCCCAGTACTTGTAGCTGAATCCGCCCCAGTTGCTGGAGCTCGGGAAGAAGTAGTCGAACGCCACGCGGCCGGTGATCGGATGCGCGCTGATGTTGGCCAGGTGGTACTTCACGAACACGCCGGCGCCGACGCCGATGTCCTTGGTCCCGAAAGCACCTTCAACGCCAAACCGGGTGCCGCTGGTCTGCGCCTGCGCGCCAGCTGACGGGGTGATCAGCGCCAAACCAAGCATCGCGCTCGCGCCAATCGCCAATCCTCGAAGCATTTTCACCTGCATGGAGCCTCCTGGAGGGGTGAACGAAACGTCTCGGGGGGTCATGTCAGCAATTCCCCTACAAACAGGGACAGCGCATTAACACCTAACCCCTTTGCCCGCCGCTGTCTAGGGGAGTCGGGCATCACCTTACCTTTGGTGGCCTCGGCGATCCGTGCCGGGTGGGTGCGGGCCGCACCTCGAAGAGTCTCACTCTACCCACTGGTGGGACGAAGAATGGAGTGTACCGAGTGACCAACGCCCTCGATCACCTGATGCCGCCGCAGATGAAGCACGACGGCTTCTATCGCGCCATCCTCAAGGTGGTGGCAACGCCCGGGGTGAGGACCATCCTGGAGATCGGCGCCTCGTCGGGACAGGGCAGCACCGAGGCGCTGGTGACCGGCGCACTCCGGAATCCGGGCGGGTATCCGGTTATCTGCAGCATCGAGGTATCGAAGGTGCGAATGGGTTCATTCGTCGACACCTGGAAGGGCTATCCGTTTGTCCGCGGCGTCAATACGTCCTCGGTACCAGGCTCGAGTTTCCCCACCGAAGCCGACGTGACCCGATTCTACCACTCGGTGCGCTCAAAGCTCCGCAACGTGCGGCTCGAGAAGGTGCTCGGCTGGCTTCGCCAGGATCTCGAGTACCTCGCCCAGCACCCCGATCTGGACCGGCACGGCATCCGGCAGATCAAGGCCGAAACCGGCATCACGGTGTTCGACGCCGTGCTCATCGACGGATCGGAATTTACCGGCCGAGTCGAGATGGACGAGGTGTATGGCGCCGGCTTCCTGATGCTCGATGACACGCGGAGTTTCAAGAACTGGGACAATTTCGTCATGCTGGCGAAAGACCCGGCCTACCGGCTCGTCAAGAAGAGCCGCTGGACGCGCAACGGCTGGGCCATCTTTGAGCGGCGGAACCGGACGATGCTCACGGCCTGATCGATGGCCGAACTTCTCTGGACTACCGACCCCCATCTCGACCACGCCTCTTCGACAGCCCGTGAGGACTTCCTCGCGGCCTTGCGTCGCACTCCGGGCCTGGCGGTCGTCCTGAGCGGCGACACGTCGACGGCTTCCCGCCTGACGGCGGATCTCGAGGCAATCGCCGACGCCGCCGCGCGGCCGGTGTACCACGTCCTCGGCAACCATGACCATTATGGCGCAACCATCGGCGCCGTTCGGGACGCTGTGGTTGCGCTCGCCCAACGGCGTCCCGAGATCCAATGGCTTCCCCCGGTCGGGGTGGTTTCACTCGAAGAAGGGCTGGCCTTGATCGGTGTCGACGGTTGGGCCGATGGCCGCCATGGCGACGCGCTCACCACCCCGCTGCGGCTCAACGACGACCGCCTGATCGGGGAGCTTGTCGCCCAGCCATCCCGCGCGGCCCGGCTCCGCATCAAGCGTTCACTGGCCGACGCCGACGCCGCCCGGATCAGCACCCTGCTCGAGCGCGCGGCGCGCGTCGCACGCCGGATCGTGGTCGCCACCCACGTGCCCCCGTTCCTTGAAGCGCTGCCCCGGTCCGGGCCGCTCTCCCGGCCCGCGTGGCAACCCCTGCTGACGTGCGGAGCAACCGGTGGCGTCCTCCGGGCCTTTGCCGCCAATCACCCGGACCACCGCATTGTCGTGCTGGCTGGACATACCCACGCCGGAACCGACGTCAGCATCCTCGCGAACCTCCGCTGCGTGGTCGGTGGCACCCGCTACGGCTCGCCCAGCGTGGTGTCGTTCACCGCCTGAGGTCCCGCGCATATACCTTCCAATTCCACGAATCTCCGAGGGTGACGGATGCGCTTCCCGCTGCTTGCCATTGCCGGTCTCATGGTCGCGCTTCCGATCGCGGCCCAGCGCCCGGTCGCCAGGTCCGCGGCCTCGCCACCCCTTCCGATGGACACCGCCACCCACACCGGCAAGCTGGCCAATGGCGTGCGCTACTGGGTTCGCCGCAACGGCTACCCTGAGAAGCGGCTCGAGCTGCGGTTGGTGATCCGGGCGGGATCGATCCTCGAAGACGCGGACCAGCTTGGCCTGGCCCACTTCGTCGAACACATGGCCTTCAATGGCACGACGCACTTCGCCAAGAATGACCTGGTCAAGTACCTCGAGTCGGTGGGTGTGCGCTTCGGCGCCGACCTCAACGCCTCCACCGGGTTCGACGAGACGACCTATATCCTGCCGGTGCCGAGCGACAAGCCAGAGCTCGTCGCGATGGCGTTCGAGATCCTGCAGGATTGGGCGTCCGGGGTGACGTTCGATTCGGCCGCCGTGGTCAAAGAGCGTGGGGTGGTGCTTGGCGAATGGCGCGATGGGCTGGGCGCCGGCAGCCGAGTGCGCGACAAGCAGTTCCCGGTCCTCTTTCAGGGATCGCGCTACGCCACGCGTCTCCCGATCGGCGACACGGCAATCATCGCCCATGCCAACCCGGGTCCGATGAAGCGCTTCTATCGTGAGTGGTATCGCCCCGACCTGATGGGCGTGATCGCCGTTGGCGATTATCCGGTGGACTCGCTCAAGGCGTTGATCGCCAGCCGGTTCGGCTCCCTGCGCGGGCCGGCCAGGCCGCGGGCGCGCCTCGAGGCACCGGTGCCGGAGATTCCCGGCACGCGCGTGGTGATCGTCACCGATCCCGAGCTCAGCACCGAGAACGTGTCCCTGATGATCCGCCGACGCGAGGTGAGCTACCGCACGGAGGCGGATCACCGGCACCAGATCCTCAATCAGCTCTTCTCGCTGATTTCGGGACAACGCCTCACCGAACTGGCCCGCCGCCCGGAAACCCCGTTCGCGTGGGCGTATCTCGGTCCCTCTTCGCTGATTCGCGACATCGAGACCACCCAGCTCGGCCTGACGGCCAAGAGTGGCAAGGCCGCAGCATCGTTCGAAGCGGTGCTGCGCGAGCTGCGCCGACTCGAACTGCACGGCGTCCTGCCCGCCGAGCTCGAGCGCGCCAAGGCAGACATGCTCAGCAGCGATGCGCAGGCCGCCGCCAATGAAGACGGCCAGAAGCGCAATTCGTGGGGCATCGTCGGCAGCTACCTGCGCGCCTTCACCACGGGCGCCGTACCGATCAGCAACCACGACGAGTATGCGCTCGACCAGCGGCTCCTGCCGACCATCACGGTGACTGAGGTCAACACGGCGATCCGTACGATGGCCCGTGGGGCCGATCGTTTCATCGCGGTGCAGGGACCGACGGGCTCCGAGTCGCGGCTTCCGGCCCGGGCCGAGTTGCTGGCGATCATCGCCCGGGCGGACACCGCCACGCTGCCACCCTGGACCGAGACGGTGATCGCGGGTGACCTGGTGCCGAATCCGCCAGCACCCGGCCGGATCATTTCGGAGACCACCGACAGTGCCCTCGGATTGACGGACTGGCGGCTCTCCAATGGCATCCGCGTCCTCGTCAAGCCGACCGCCTTCAAGGCCGACGAGATCAAGATGGCGGCGAACAGTCCCGGCGGGCTGTCGCTCCTGTCCGACCAGGATGTCTTTCAGGGCATGTTCGCCACGACCATTGTCGACCAGAGCGGCTACGGCGCCTTCGACAGTCCGACCCTCCGGCGCAAGCTGGCCGGCAAGATCGTGAACCTCAGTCCCGACATCGGCGATATTGGCGAGGGTTTCTCGGGCGAGACAACACCCAAGGATCTCCCGACATTCTTCGAACTCCTCTGGCTCGAGGCCACCGCACCGCGGCTCGATTCGAGCGCCGTGGCCGCACTGCGGGAACAGTTCCGCACCGTGCTGGCAGGTCGCGATCGGCTGCCCCAGACCGCCTTCAATGACACTGTCGTCATCACCATCGGGCACAACAGCCCGCGGATGCAGCCGCTGACACTCGCGAAGGCCGAGACACTCGATCCGGCGCGCGCGCTGCAGATCTACCATGAACGCTTCACCGACTTCGGCGACTTCACCTTCATCTTCGTCGGCAACGTCACGCTCGAGGCGTTGCGGCCACTGGTCGAGCGATGGATCGGCGGCCTGCCGGCCCGCGCGCAACACGAGCCCTGGAAGGATGTCGACCCGCCCAACCTCGAGGGCGTGATCACCAAGGTGGTCCGCAAGGGGAAGGAGCCAGTGGCGCAGCAGTTGGTCTTCTTCCAGGGACCGACGCCGGCCACTGGCCCGGACGCGCGGATCGCGGCCGCGGCCGCGGCCGGCATTCTCGAAACGCGACTCCTCGAGCAGCTGCGTGAGGCGATGGGGGCCACGTACGGCGTCCAGGCGTCGAGTGAAGTGAGCGCAATTCCGCGGATGACCTACACCAGCACCATCTCGTTCTCGTCAAAGCCCGAACTCGCCGACTCACTCTGGTCCGCCACGCAGCGCACCATCGCGGCGCTGCAGGCAGACGGCCCGACCGCCGACGAACTCGCCAAATTCGTGGCCCAGCAGCAGCGCAGCGGCGAAGTGGCCGTCCGGACCAACGATTTCTGGACCGGAACCCTGATGCAGCGGGTCAGGGTCGGCGAACCAATCGGCACCATCATCGATTGGTCGAAACGCCTCGCGGCACTCACACCTGCCGTGGTCCGCGACGCCGCCCGGCACGTCCTCGACACCAGCCGCCTCGCCCGCTTCGTCCTCCTCCCGGAGCAGCCCTGAATGGCCCGTCTTCGCTCGCCGATACTCTGGCTGGTCGCCGCCACGGTGGTGGTGGTGGTGGCATGGTTCATCGTCACCCCACGGCGCGCATGGCACGACTTCCTGCGGGCGCTTGCCCAAGACGACAGGTCAACCCTCGCGGCGGTCGTAGACCTGCCGGCGATTCGTGAACACGCGACCACCGACCTTGCGGTCGCGTTCGCCCGGCAGCCCAAGGCGCAGCAGGAGATGCCGGAGAAGATCCGCGACCAGCTGATGCAGCAGATGGTCAACACCGTGGCATCGCCACCGGGGCTGCTGCAGCTCGTCAACAGCTTCAGTGTCCCCTCCCAGAACAGCAAGGCGGCACGGACGTCATTCCGCTACCACGGGATCTCGCGAGTCGATGTTCTGCTTGGCAGTCCCGAGTCCGGCGACGTGGGCTTGTTCACCTTCGAGCGACGCGCGATGCACTGGCGCCTGATCCGGGCCACGAGTCAACGAATCGCCGCACTCACACCGGGGCCCTGATGCGCACTGCCTGGTTCATGCTCCTAGCACTCCCGCAGGTCGCCAGCGCCCAGATCCGCTTCCGTCCGGATCCGGCGCCGCCACGCACGGTGGACTGGAGTGTCGCCGGCGGGCGGATGATGCCCCGCGGTGGCGGATCGGGCATCCGCCCCGGCTCGATTTCCCAGCCGGACTCCCTCGGCACCACGCCGCTCGGAAGGGTGGGCGATTCGGTCACCGTCTATCTCTTCCGTGACGGCGAACACCTCAGCGGGCTGGTGCACAGCCGGATCACGGCCCGCCGTCGCTTCGATCCGCCCGCGGCGTGGCGTGCGGCCTGCGACGAGGTCGCCCATCCCGGCTGGCTGTTCGAACTCGCGCCGAAGCCGTTCGCCTCGTACGCGGTCGCCTTGCCCGGATTCCTGCCACTCCCCACCAACGCGGCTGCGCCACCACTGGCACGCATTGGCATGCGTCCGTATTTCATGGCGACCGCCGATTCCGCCTTCCAGCGCTACCTCGAAGTCGCTCGTCCCGGCAGCCCGCGGGCTGTTGAGGGCCAGCGCCAGGCCTTCTTCTCTGCCCGGGGCGATGCCGGATTCGGCAAGCTGACCCTGCTTGGCGTGCGTGGGCCCGGTGGCTATCGGTATGCCGTGCTCTCCTACTGGCTCCACGACGACTACCGCGATCGACGGCCCAACACCACCGGTACCTGGATCATCAACAGCTGGGGATACCCGGTGGCGAAGATGGACGGGAACGTCGACATCTATGGCACGGTTGACGCCAATCATGACGGCATCGACGAGGTCGTCACCTCGAGTGGCTTGATTCGCTGGGACGGCACGCAATGGCGGTTCCCGAAGGTGTACAGCGAGGAGCCGTGCCTCGCCCACAAGATCTATGATCCGCCACCCGGGCGCGGTACCTGAAGCGCTTATCTTGACTTGATGCCCCGCCCCTCTCGCCTGGCGCTCGTCAGCGCGTTCCTGACGCTCTACCTGGTCTGGGGCTCGACCTACCTCGGCATCCGCATCGGCATCGAAACGCTGCCACCATTTCTCCTGGCCGGCGGGCGCTTCGTGGTCGCCGGGCTCGCCCTGATGATCTGGAGCCGGGCTCGCGGCACGCCGTTGCCGACGCCGCGTGAGTGGCTCGGCGTCACCGGTGTCGGGACCTGCCTGGTGTTGCTGAGCAATGTCCCGATCGTCTGGGCCGAGCGGCACATCGCGTCGGGGGTCGTGGCACTGTTCTCGGCCTCCTCACCACTGATGATCGCCTTCTTCCATGGTCACCGCACCGGCACGTCGCTTGGCCGCCGTCGGGCCATGGGGCTCGCACTCGGCACCATCGGGGTCGCCCTGCTGGCAAGCGCCACCTTCGACGCTGTCCCGCAACTGCTGCCGCTGGTGGTCATGGTGATGGCATCCTTGTCGTGGTCGATCGGCTCAACCTACGGTCGCGATTGGGGCCAGCCGCGCGACCTGCTGATGGCAAGCGCCGGCCAGATGCTGGCCGGGGGACTGCTGGCGATGACCGTTTCGCTCCTGTCGGGTGAACTGAGCCAGCTGGACATTCACGCGGTGTCCGCGCGTTCGATGTTCGCGTGGGGCTATCTCGCGCTGTTCGGGTCGCTCATCGCCTACCCGGTGTTCCAGTGGCTGCTTGGTGTGGCCGATGCCACGTCGGTGGCGAGCTACACCTATGTCAACCCGATCATTGCGCTGACCCTGGGCCTCGTGTTCATGGGAGAACAGGTGAGCCCCCGGATGCTGATCGCCACGGCGGTGCTCCTCCCGGCCGTTGGCCTGGTCGTCACGGGTGGCGGGAAACCGGTGCTGCCGGAGACCAAGATCGAGCAGTAACCTCCGAGAAGACGGGCGTCATCCTGAGCGAAGCGAAGGATCTGCGTGGTCGCCTTTCGGCGAAGCCCAACCACGCGTGCCCTTCGCTACGCTCAGGGCGACTCCTCGATCGTTCATCATCAATCATCGCTCCGTACCACCCGCACCGGTATCCCGCCGTTGTTGGTCCGCAGCACTTCCTGCAACCGCAGGCCCGTCTGATTGTCCAGCATCCGGTCGGCGCTGAGCATGCCGAAGTGCCAGTGCGGCCGGCGCTCGCGGATCAGGCGGCCAAGCACTGCATAGAGGTCGCGGAGTCCAGTGCGCTCGCCGATCCGCGTGCCATAGGGCGGATTGGTGATCAGCCATCCCTCGCCATCGTCCGGCGCCATATCGGAAATGGTCGCGCGAACGAACTCCACCGCCCCGCTCACCCCCGCCCGCTCGGCGTTGGCGTGCGCGGCGGCGATCGCACCATCATCGCGATCCGATCCGACGACCTGCACGTCGCATGGTCGCGCCATCGCTTTCGCGTCGGCGCGCCCCATCCCCCACACCGAGGGCGGCAACGACGGCCACGCCTCGGCCGCGAATCGGCGATGCAATCCCGGTGCAATGCGCCGGGCGAACAGCGCCGCTTCGATGGCGATCGTCCCGGACCCGCACATCGGGTCGTGCAGCGGCAGGCTCCCATCCCAGCCACAGCCCAAAAGCATGGCCGCGGCGAGCGTCTCCCGCAGCGGTGCCTTGGCCACGTCCTGCCGGTAGCCCCGGCGGTAGAGCAAAGCGCCGGCCGCATCGATCGACAGGGTGAAGATGTCGCGCGAGGCGCGCACCACCACGCGCTGCACTCCGGGGAGCCTGGTCACCTCTTGCTCGAGCGCCTCGGCGGCCGACGGCATCCGCACCGCACTCGTCCCCTTCACCCCGGAGAGCACGGCGCGCTCGAGCCGTTCGGCGATGGCATCCTGGTGGTACAGCTTGGATTTCTTGGAGGTGACCCGGAAATGGACGGCTGCACCCTCGGGTATCCACCGACTCCAGGGGATGGTGAGCGCATGGCGCTCCAGCTCGCCGAACGCCGCCGCGTGGAACTCCGCGATGCGCACCGTCACCCGGTTGGCGGTGCGGAGCCAGAGCAGCGCCTGCACCAGCTCGGCATGGGACGCGACAAACTCCACCCCGCCCGGCTCGGTGGCCCCCGGCACGATGCCAATCGCACGAAGCTCGCCGGCGGCAAGGAGCTCGACACCGGGAGCGGTCACGGCCCAGCAGGTCAGTCGGTCGGTGATCTTGGGCACG
>JANYAG010000226.1 GCA_025361465.1 Gemmatimonadota bacterium | reverse complement strand
CACACCCTCGCACGCGGCGAGCGAGCGCGAGACCTCGTAGGTGAAGTCGACGTGGCCCGGCGTGTCGATGAGGTTGAACGTGTACTCGATGCCATCGGCAGCGGTGAACAGCACGCGGACGGCCTGCGACTTGATGGTGATCCCGCGCTCGCGCTCGAGGTCCATGGTGTCCAGCAGCTGCTCGCGCATGTCCCGTTTGGCGACCGTCCCCGTCCGCTCGATCAGCCGGTCGGCCAGGGTCGACTTGCCGTGGTCGATGTGCGCCACGATACAGAAGTTGCGGATACGGGACTGCCTCATGGCGCAAATATAGACGAGCAGGGAGAGTGAGTGGTGAATGGTGGACGGTGACAGGGTCACCGCTCACCGTTCAGTCCTCACAGGATCCGCCGTCCTTCCCCGTATATTTGCCCCATGCCACCAGCGCCCCCCTCCCGCAGTCTTTCCCCCCAGGCCGGGATGCTGCTGGTGGTGCTGTTCTGGGCCGGCAACTTCACGGTGATGAAGCTGGGATTCACCGAACTGCCGCCGCTGGCGTTCAATGCGATCCGATTCACCCTCGCCTCGGCCGTACTCTGGGCAATTGTCCGCCGGGTCGAGGGGCCGCAGCCATTGCCGAAAGGGGTGCTTGGGCCGTTGATCTCGCTCGGCCTGATCGGCAACACCGTCTACCAGCTCTGCTTTGTCGAAGGGATCGCCCACACCTCGGCCACCAAGAGTGCACTGATCCTGGCGGGCATGCCGGCCGTCGTGACGCTGGCCGCGTGGGCATTCAAGATCGAGCCCGTGACGGTGCGGCAACGCTGGGCGGTGCTGCTGGCGACGATCGGGGTGCTGGTCGTGGTCTTCGGGCGCGGCGGGTCGATTGATGGCGGCATCACCATCGGCGACCTGCTCCTCTTCGGCGCGGTGGTGACCTGGGCGGTCTACACGCTTCTGTTGCGGCATTGGCGGCTGCCGATCTCCTCGCTCCGCCTGACGGCCTGGATCACCTACACCGGCACACCAGGGCTCGTGCTCGCGGGCATCCCGTCATTGCGCCGGACTGACTGGGCCAGCGTCTCCTGGGCGGGCTGGGGCGGGGTGGTCTACGCCGCAGTGCTGTCGCTGGTGCTGGCCTACCTGCTGTGGAATCGGGGCGTGGCCAAGCTCGGGGCCTCGCGCACCGTGGTGTACAACACGCTGGTCCCGCTGCTCGCGACCGTCATCGCGATGGTCGGCCTCGGCGAACGGCCCGGCATCGTCCATGTGGTGGGAGGCGCACTGATCATCGGCGGCGTCTTGCTGACCGGAAAGACGGTGGCGCCGGAGGGGTGACTGCCGGTGAACGGCGGATGGTGAGTGGTGACGAACCGAACGAGGCAGGGCACCATTCACCGTTCGCCGTTCACTTCTGTGATTCGAGTTCCTCCAATCTCCCCATCGCACGCCGCAGGTGGGGAATCACGATACTTCCGCCCACCACCAGTCCGACACTGAAGACCTCCAGAAACTCCTCGCGTGTCACGCCCT
The DNA here is from genome assembly GCA_025361465.1 of Gemmatimonadota bacterium. GTDB lineage: Bacteria > Gemmatimonadota > Gemmatimonadetes > Gemmatimonadales > GWC2-71-9 > Palsa-1233. The sequence continues at coordinate 6,852 of JANYAG010000226.1, read as the reverse complement.
CGTCATGGCAGCGCACCACGTGGTAGGTGACGCAGTCGTCGCAGCGCAGCACCAGGCTCGCCACCAGGCCAAGCATCTCCTTGGTCTTGGTCCCCAAGGCCCCCGCCTCGTATGCGCGTGCGTCGAGCGCAAAGAAGCGGTTGATCGTCAGGTTGCCCGCGCCCAGGATAAGGTCGTTCATCCGGGCGCGGAAGGCGTCGAAATCGGCGAGGGTGTTCGCCTCGCTCACGGCTTCTTCACCACGACCGGCGGCACCTTCTGCTCGACCACGATGGTCTGGTAGCTCGCGGGGTTCCACTGCGGCTTGGCGGTCGTGTTGGCGATCTCGATGCCGAGGTAAAAGGCCATTTGGGCGACGCGGGAGAGCTTGCTGGTGTTGATCAGCTTCACTTCATCGTCGGCCCGATGATATTGCGGATGCGTACCGTTGAAGAAGAAGAGGACCGGCACGCCCTTGCGGGCGAAGTTGAAGTGATCGGAGCGCGAATAGAAGCTCTCGGTCGGCCAGATGTCATCGGAGCCGACGAGCTTGAGTTCGGGATGGGATGCCTGCACGCGGGCCAGCGTCACGCCCATGTCCGAATGCTCCTTCCCGATCACCACGATGGAGTCGGGGCTGTTCCGGCCGATCATGTCGAGGTTGATGTCCGCCACCACCTTGGCCATGGGCACGGTCGGATGTTCGGCGAAGTACTGCGATCCATACAGGCCCTTCTCTTCGCCCGAGACGTTCAGCACGATGATCGAGCGCCGCGTCTGGCCCTTGAGTTTCGCGAGCGCCTCGGCGATCGACATGACCCCGATGGTGCCGGACCCGTCGTCATCGGCGCCGTTGCAGATCTTGTCGACGGTGCTGTCGGGACGGGTGAAGGGGTTGCATCCGCCGACGCCATCGCCAGCCGTGCCGACGTGATCCATGTGGCCCGAGAAGACGACGTACTCGTCGCGCAACAGCGGATCGCTGCCACGCACCATCGCGACCACGTTGGGCGCCGAGGCCTCCCCGACGATCGTACTGGCGACCTTGATCGACGCGAAGACGCCTTCGGGCGCATCCATCACGACCGGGGTGGGCATCGCGCGCAACTGATTCCAGTCCGGGTTGTTCTGCCGGTTCGGGTCATTGGCGAGGATCGAATCGTGGAGCGTGAGCTGGACGATGCGTGTGTCGGGCATGCCGGCCAGCACCGGGCGCGGGTTGGCCGTACGAGCGGCCACCACGCGCGCGGTGAAGGCGGCGGCGTCGGTGGACACGAGATTGACGATGGCGACCGGACGTTTGGCGACCAGCGCCCGCGTCACAAAGGTGTTCTCGGTCGGCCGCTGCGCGTTCTGGACGAACAGGACGATCTTGCCGGTGACATCCAGCTGCTCGACATCCGCGGCCGTGATCGCACCCGAGAGAATCCGGAGGCCACCGCTGAGTACCGTGCCGGTCATCGGACCGGACGTCACGACCCACTTGTCAAAGGTGAAGTGCGAGATTGCGCCGGCCGCATCGACCTCGAAGTAGGACGCCGCCGGGTCGAGCCGAAGACGCTGGATCTTGTAGCGCTGGAACCAGCCGCCGTCCTCGCCGGCCGGGAGCAGTCCCCACGCGCGGTAGTTGTCGGCGAGGTACTGCGCCGTCATTTCGAGGCCGGGGCTCGGGGTGTTCCGGCCACCCATCGAATCATCGGCAATGACCGAGAGCCGGCTCAACACCTTCGCCGGCGTGATGGAGCTCCCGGCGGCCCGGATCTCGGCCTCACTGGCTCCCTGGTCGGGCCGGCGAGCCTCCGGGGCGGGCGTTGGGACGCTGGCGTGTCCACAGCCGAGGGCCAGGAGGAGCGCGGCGAATCCAAGACAAGAACGGTGCATCATGAGACTCCACGTCGGCTGGTGAAGACCGGAAGCGCGATGGGCGAGGCTGCCCGGAAGATACCTGTCCCCCTCGAAGCGGGTCGAGGTGAGGCCCACGCGTTGACCCTGCCGGGGATCGTCCCTACGTTCCGCCCCGCATGACGCGCCCGGGTCGTACCGACCGAGCCGCCCGAACCGATCTCCTTTCGCCCGCCGAGGTAGCACGCCTTGGCGGCTTGGAAGTCGTTACGGATGGTATCGTCGAAGGGTTCCTCGCCGGCCTCCACCGCTCACCGCGCCGCGGCTTCTCGGTGGAGTTCGCTGAACATCGCCAGTATCAACCTGGCGATGAGCCTCGCTATGTCGACTGGAAGTTGCTCGCCCGCACCGATCGTCTCTACGTCAAGCAGTTCGAGGAAGAAACCAACTTGCGCTCGATGCTGGTGCTCGATGCCAGCGCGTCGATGGCGTGGAGCGGCGCGCCCGATCGCCTCACCAAGCTCGACTATGCCCGGCGGCTTGCCGCGGCGCTCGCCTTGGTGCTGCTGCGGCAGCGTGATGCGGTCGGGTTGGTGACGTTCGACGAGACGGTGCGCAGCATCACGCCGGCACGGGTGCGATCGGGCCAGTGGCAGTCGCTGGCGCAGACGCTCGCCGCGACGTCTGCTGGCGCGGGCACGGCGGCCGAGCCGGCGCTGCGGCAGGTGGTGGGCGCGCTGCGGCGTCGGGGGATGATCGTGTTCATCTCCGACCTGCTGCTCGATCGGACCCTGACGCTCAAGGCGCTCAAGTTCCTGCGGCATCGCGGCCACGAGGTGCTGGTGCTGCACATCGCCGATCCGGCCGAGCTGGTCCTCCCGCTGGGCGAGGAGACCCGCTTTCGCGATCCGGAGAGCGATCTCACCGTGACGCTGGCCCCGACGGAATGGGCGCAGGCGTATCAGGCGACGGTGGCCGGAGTAGTTCGCGCCTGGGGATCGGCGTGTCGGGCAGCCGGGATGCACTATGCGCTGGTGCCGACCGGCCTGTCGTTCGGCGCCGCGCTCGACCGGGCCCTCGAGGCGTGATGTCCTTCACGCTGCCGTGGGCCTTGCTCGGATTGATCGCGGCGGGCATTCCGCTCTTCCTGCACCTGGTGCAGCGCCAGGACCCGCGCGAAATGGTGTTCCCCGCGGTGCGCTACCTCGAAGACACCACCCGGGATCACCGCCGGCGACTGCAACTCCGCCACGTGCTGCTCCTCGTCTTGCGCACCCTGCTCATTGTCTGCCTGGTTCTCGCCGCCGCCGGCGCCACGATCAATCGCCGTGGACTTGGAGGACACGCACCGAGCGCCCTGGCACTGGTGGTCGACAACTCGGCCTCCAGCGCGGCCGTACACGATGGCGAGGCGACCCTGTCAGGGCTGATTGCGGCCGCGACCGCCGTGCTGGATCGCGCCACGATCGCCGACCGGGTCTGGCTGCTCACGGCAGGGGCCCCCGTCGCCGCCGGGACGGCGGGCGAACTGAGGAGCGCCGTGCGGGACTTGCAGACTGCTCCGGTGCGACTCGATCTGGGCGCGGCGATCACCCAGGCTCGCGACCTGGTTCGCACCGCGGGGCGCCCCGGCGAAGTCGTGGTCATCAGTGACTTCCAACGAAGCGCCCTCAGTGATTCGCCGGGCGCCGGTGATGTGCTGGTGCTGCGGCCCTCCTACCAGCCGCCAGCGAATCACGCGGTCATCTCGCTCAGCGCCGGATCGCAACCGTGGGGCACCATGGGGGGACAGGTCACCATCGGGGTCGCGTCGAGCGACACGATGCCACTGCCCGTGACGCTCTGGCTTGGGGCCAGGCGCCTGCGTGACATCCTGGTGACACCGGGCGTCCCCTCGGTGCAGCGCATCGGCCCATTGGCGCTCGGGTGGACGACGGTGACCGCCTCGTTGCCACCGGATGAGTTCCGGCTCGACGACTCACGCACCGTGACCGTGCGCGTTGCTCCGGGGGCCCTCGTGCGCTGGGACGAACGCGACCGCTATGTCAGCGCCGCCCTGAAGGTGCTCGCCGCCGACGGTCGCGTTCGGGCGGGCGAGGGAATTCGTCTCGGGCCGCTGGGCCCCGGTCCGAGCATCGTGTGGCCGCCGGACGATCCGGCGCAGATCGGTGCGGTGAATCGAGCCCTCGCGGCCCGCGGCGCCGGCTGGCGTTTCGGCTTCCCGGTGGTCGCCAGCGGACGCACCGACAGCAGTGACCTTCTCCCGGCCCGCGAAGCGGTCGGACGACGCGTCGCGCTGGCATCGGCCGGTGGCCGTGGCGTGGTGCTGGTGACCGTTGAGGGAGCACCCTGGCTGGTGCGCAGTGGTGACGTCCTGCTGGTTGGCTCGCGGTTTGATCCGTCGTGGACCGCGCTGCCGTTCTCGGCGAGTTTCGTCCCCTTCCTCGATGCGCTGCTCACCCGCACGATTGGCGGTGAACCACCCGATGCAGACGTCGTCGTGGGTGAAAGCGTCCTGATTCCCGATCGCGTGACCGCGGTGAGCCACGATGGGCGCCAGGAGACTGTCGAGGGTGGCCGTCGGTGGCGCGCGGGACAGCCGGGCAGCTACCTGCTGCTGGCGGGTGCCGATACGGTCGGCGGGCTGACCGCATCGATCGACGCCCGGGAATCGGATCTGACACCAGCGGGCGATGACGTCGTGCGTTCGCTGTGGACGCAGGCGACGATCACCAATCTTGACGGAGGCGCCCGGCGTGCCTTCGCCGTTACCGGCCGCGGTGACCTCCGCGGCCCCTTACTGGTGCTGGCCTTGTGCTGCGCGCTGGTGGAGACTGGAGTGCTCGGCGTGGCCCATCGTCGTACCGGATGACATTTCGCCCGATTCTTGATGCGTTCGACCGCTGTGCCACCATCCGGGCACTCGCCGAGCGCCTTCCCGCCCGCGGCGCCACCGTGCGCCTCGGGGGCCTCCCGGGGTCGAGCGGTGCCGTGCTCGCGAGCTGGCTCTGTGACCGTCTCGGCGCCGGCCGGCTGGTGGTGGTGCTCGCGACGACGCCCGCCGATGCCGAGCGCTGGCTGACCGACCTGCAGCACCTACTCGGGGCCGGCGTGGCACTCTACCCGCAGCGCGAGGCGCTCGGGGAAGATGAGCCGCACTTCGAGATCGCCGGCGAGCGGATCGAGACGCTCGCCCAGCTGCTGCACGGCGAGATCCGGGTGCTCGTCACCACCGTGCGCGCCAGCGCGGAGCGGACGGCTGTGCCGGCCGCGCTGGAAGCAATGCGCCTGCGCCTCACGCCGGGTGACCACCGCCCCCTGAGCGAATTCGTGGCCGCGCTCGAACCGATGGGGTACCGTCGCGTGGCGACGGTGACCGAAGTGGCGGAATTCTCGGTGCGTGGTGGCATCGTCGACCTCTACGGCTTCGGGATGGCCGGGCCGGCCCGCATTGAATGGTGGGGTGACGACGTCAGCTCAGTGCGCATGTTCGACCTCACGACCCAGCGGTCCGCCAACGAGCTCGCCGACGTGACCGTGCTGCCGATCACCAGTGCCGGGGTGCGCAGCGAAGCGCTCTCCACCGAACGCATCACACGCAGCACCCTGTTCGACCTCCTTCCCGGTGACGCGCTCCTGCTCGAGGAACTCGCGCATGCCGATGAGGAGGAGGTTGATCGCGCCTGGCGCGAGGCGGAGCATCATCTCGAGATCGCCCGGCGACTCGGCGAGGATGCGCCGCCACGCGAGGACCTCTTCCTGTCGCCTGGCGAGTGGCAGTCGCGGCGCAACGCCTTCCCGCGGCTGATCCTCCGTGACCCGACGCCCGAGATCCAGATCGGGTTCTTCCCGCCCGAGCGGGTCGACCGCGATCTGGGCCGGCTGCGCGGCATGCTGGGGCATGGAACGCCTACGCTGATTCTCTGCGACAACGAAGGCCAGCGTGAACGCCTCGATGAGCTGCTCGAGGACAACGGATTCCGGCCAGCCGGCACGACCCTCACCGTCGGCGCGCTCGATGGCGGCTTCGTCATGCCGACGCTCCGGATCCTCACCGACCACGAGATCTTCCGCCGGGCCCGCCGGCTCCGGCGCACGCGGAGATACCGCCAGGCAGCCCCGTCGACCGTCACTGGCACCCTCGCCCTCGGCGACTACGTGGTGCATCTCGAGCACGGCATCGGGATCTACCGCGGCATCGCGGCCATCGAAGTGGAAGGCGGCATCATCGAGGTGGCGATCCTCGAGTACGAGGGCGGCGATCGCCTGAACGTGCCGCTCTACCGTCTCGACCAGCTCGAGCGCTATCGCGCGGCCAGCGATGACGCCGATACCGCCCCGCCCAAGATCCACCGCCTCGGTGGCGCCCAGTGGAAGAAGGTCCGCGAGCGCACGCGTCATGCCATCCAGGCCATGGCGGCCGAGCTGCTCGACCTCTACGCCCGACGCAACGTCAGCGCCGGCTACGCCTTCCCGCCGGACACCCGGTGGCAGCGGGAGCTCGAATCGTCCTTTCTCTACGAGGACACCAGCGACCAGCGCAAGGCGACCGAGGACATCAAGCGCGACATGGAGCGTCCGCTGCCGATGGATCGGCTCCTCGTGGGCGACGTCGGCTATGGCAAGACCGAGGTCGCCGTGCGCGCGGCGTTCAAGGCGGTGCAGGGGGGCAAGCAGGTCGCCGTCCTCGTGCCGACGACCATCCTGGCCGAGCAGCACTTCCGCACCTTTGTCGACCGGCTGGCGGACTATCCGGTCAAGGTCGAAGTGCTGTCGCGCTTCCGGACGCCCAAGGAACAGAAGGAGGCCGTGGGCAAGCTCGCCAGCGGCGCGATCGACATCGTGATCGGCACCCATCGCATTCTCTCCACCGACGTGCTCTTCAAGGACCTCGGCCTGCTGATCGTCGACGAGGAACATCGCTTCGGCGTCAAGCACAAGGAACGGCTGAAGCAATTGCGGCTCTCTGTCGATGTGCTCACCCTGACGGCGACGCCGATTCCGCGCACGTTGCACCTCTCGCTGGCGGGG
>JANYAG010000221.1 GCA_025361465.1 Gemmatimonadota bacterium | reverse complement strand
GTGTTTGCCGCCGCCGGCAACAATGGCGGCGCGGTGACATATCCGGGCTATTCGGCCTACGCCTTCGCGATCGGCGCCACCGATGGCAGCAACACCCGCGCGAGCTGGTCCGATTTTGGTCCCGAGCTCGACTTTGTCGCGCCCGGCGTCGGGATCACCAGCACGCTGCCCGGCGGTCTCTACGGCGACAAGTCCGGCACCTCGATGGCAACGCCGCACGCCGTGGGCGTTGCGGCCTTGATCCTCTCGAACAACCCGTCGCTCACCTTCGACCAGCTGCGGCAGAAGCTGATCGATGGCGCGCTCGACTTGGAAACTCCGGGTTTTGACAACAACACCGGCTATGGCCTGGTGCGCGCCGCCAACTCGTTGTCGGGTACCCCCCCGCCACTTGTTCTCGCAGTCTCACCGACGCATCGGAACGCCTCGGTGCAGCAGGGCAGCGCCGCGCCTGGCGACAACGACACGGTGACGCTTTCCGGCACCGGAGCCAGCACCGCCACGTGGTCGGCCACCAAGCGGAAGGCGTGGACCACGCTCACCACGGCCAGCGGCACCGGCAGTGGTACCGTGGTGTGGACGCGCAACGCCTCCGGGTTGGCCGTCGGCACTTGGGTGGACACCATCACGGTGACGTCGGTTGGGGCCACCGGTTCGCCGAGCGTGATTCTCGATTCGCTGATCATCACCGCTCCGCCACCGCCGTTGGTGCTGGCCGTTTCCCCGAATCACCGGAATGCATCGGTGCAGCAGGGCAATGCTGCTCCCGGTGATAACGCCACCGTGACCCTTTCGGGCACCGGTGCGAGCACGGCCACCTGGTCGGCCACGAAGCGGAAGGCATGGACGACTCTCACGACGGCAAGTGGCACTGGCAGCGGAACCGTGGCCTGGACCCGCAACGCGTCCGGTCTGGCCGTCGGCACCTGGGTTGATACTATCACGGTGAATGCCGCGGGTGCGACGGGTTCTCCGACGATGGTGTTCGATACCCTGATCATCACCGCCGCCCCGCCGCCCCTGGTGCTGGCGGTTTCGCCGACTTCTCGTAATGTGTCCGTGCAGCAAGGCAACTCGGCGCCGAGCGACAACGCCACCGTGACCCTCTCGGGCACCGGTGCCAGCACGGCCGCCTGGTCGGCCACGAAGCGGAAGGCCTGGACCACGCTTACCACGACAAGTGGCACTGGCAGCGGGACCGTGGCCTGGACACGCAACGCCTCCGGCCTCACCGTCGGCACCTGGGTTGATACCATTACGGTGACTGCGGCTGGCGCGACTGGCTCTCCCACCGCGGTCTACGACACGATTGTGGTCACGGCTGCGCCGCCACCACTGGTGGTCAGTGTCTCGCCGACGTCACGCCGTACCTCGGTGCAGCAGGGCAGCTCCGCCACCGGCGATAACGCCAGTGTGACATTCACCGGCACCGGGGCCAGCACGGCCGCGTGGTCGGCGAGCAAGCGGAAGGCCTGGACCACGCTCGCCACATCAAGTGGGACTGGCAGCGGCACCCTGACCTGGACGCGCAACGCCGCCGGCCTTGCGGTCGGGACCTGGGTGGACACCATCACGGTGTCGGCGCCCGGCGCCGCGGGCTCTACGACCGTCGTCTATGACACCGTACAAGTCACGGCTGCTCCGGTGCTGGTGCCGGTGACGGTCGCAGTCACCCCTGGTTCGAGGAACGTTTCACTGGTGCTCGGCAGTTCGGCGCCGGGTGACAACGCCACCGTCACCCTGGCCGGCGACAATGCTTCGGGCACTACGTGGACAGCAACCGCGCGCCACGCCTGGACCGTCCTGAGCACCTCGGGTGGAACCGGCAGTGGCGTCCTGGCCTGGAGCCGCAACAGTGCCGGCCTGGCGGCCGGTACCTGGGTTGACACCATCACGGTCACCGCACCCAGCAGCGGCTCATCGGCGTGGGTCATCGACACGATTCGAGTGCAGCCGCTCACCAGCGTGGCGACCAATCCGCGTGGTCGGAAGCATCGCGTCCTGGTGTCGGTAAGCTCCGCGAGGATTCTGGGTCCGATCACCGACTCCGCTCAGGTCCAGGGGCAGGTGCCCAGCGGGGCATCCGATGTCTGGACGGCAGCGGTCACCTCAACTTCGCTGCAGCTCGTCACGACGACTGGTCATCTGGCCGACTGGATCTACTGGCAGCGGATTCCCTCGGCGGTCGGCGTGGGGCTCTTCATCGACACCATGCATATCACCCTGCAGGCGACGCCTGCCGTAATGACGATCTTGGTCGATACCCTCGAGGTCGTGAATGTCGTCGCCCCGACGCCGAGCGCCGGGGTGGATGAACTCTTCCGGCCGGGGACGATCAGCGACGACCAGCGGGCGCTGCTCGACCGGGATGGCAACAACAACGGGCACTATGATTTGGGTGACTTCCTGGCCTGGGTCGATCGCGAGCACATCAGGCTCAGTCCCGCCACGATTTCCCGATTGATGGAGCTGGCGAAGCCGGATTCCACCCACGTCCCGGCCAAGCCGGCCCCGGCCAGGCCAAGGGGCGGTGGCAACTAGCCCACCTTGGTCGGCGCTAGTTGTCTCTTCCCGTTCTCATCGCTTGGGGTGACCTCTTGGTCGCCCCCTCAATCGATCGGACTGTCGCGCTAGACCGCTGCCTACCTACCACACGTTCTGTTGCGGGTACACCACAGGTCCTGCTTCCATGCCCAACCGGTAATAGCTAACCAATTGTGAATAAATAGTTTAACATAAAGTACCACCACTGAGAATTCTGGCCCGGAACCTGCCTCTAATGGGGGCGAACCCCAAAGGAGCGTGGAATTCCTATGAAGAAGATCGTTTTCGCAGCAGCCGCCGTTTTTGCGGCCGTCACCGCGCCACTTGGGGCGCAGTTTCAGTCCATGGTGGTGCCCAACAACGGCGGGACGCCGTTCTGGGACAACCGCTCTACCGACGGTCCAGCGACCGGCACCAACGTGTGCAACATCGGATTCATTCTCACGAAGGCGGCTGGTTCTGGTTCCTGCATCAACCAGCGCCCAGATCCTTGGCTGCCATACTCTGGCACCGTACCGAGCGCTTACTGGGGCACGGCTTCCGGTGCGTGGGCGGGCTTCTTGATCACCCCCGGCGTCTACAATCTTTCCCTGGTGGGTGGGACTGGCACGAACCTTTTTGGCGGTGACGTCGCTGGGGCCAATCAGGACTGGGGTTGGTTCACCCTCAGTTCTGGCGGTGTGCGTACCCCGACCAGCCTGAACGCGTTGCCCCTGAATGGATCGGCAGTCGCGATCAACACGGGGAGCCTGCTTTGGGGCCTTTGGATCAATCTCTACGACGGCGGAACAGCCTATTCGGACCTGAATCCGCAGTTCGCGGCCTTCGCGGCCGGGTCGCATTCCGTGGTCTTTGGTCTCGAAGACACCAAGAACGGTGATCATGACTATCAGGACGAGATCTTCAAGATTTCGTGGGATGGACAGGGCCGGATTACCGAAACCGTGCCTGAGCCGATGACGATGACCCTGCTCGCGACCGGCCTCGTTGGATTGGCTGGAGTGAGCCGCCGCCGGAGCAAGAAGTAGTCCTCGCGCGGTGGTGGGTGAGACAAACGACGGGCCCCGAACTTCAGGTTCGGGGCCCGTCGTCTTGCCGCGTGTGAGGCACCCCAACGCGGAATCAGCTCTTGCTGAGCTTTGAGTGCCATCGGGGCATTTCACCGGGACTGCAGCGGCCGGCTGCGATGTCATGCAGCAGCGTGGCAGCCTCCCACGCGGTCACGAAAGCAAGACGGTAGCCGTGGTCATCGCAGGCTTGGCGAACGAACTCGAGGCAATGACGCAGTTCCCCGCCTTCCATCAGTGGGATGCCGTTGCGCTCCGGAGCCCCATGGCCGAAGAGCTTGAGGATGATATGATTGCCAATCCGTGGTGCCGCCCTGAGCCAGGTGCGCGCCCGCGCTCGGCTGGGCAGGGCATACCCCGCCAACTCGCCTGTTTCGAGGTTGGGTAACAACCGGTACTTCGGGTGCTGCCGAAGCGTGAGTGGTCCCTGCACCATCAGCAGGGCGTCTGCGGGCGGCTGAAC
>JANYAG010000203.1 GCA_025361465.1 Gemmatimonadota bacterium | reverse complement strand
CCTTCACCCGCACGTTCGGCGGGACCGGCGCGACGGCATGCGCCTACGAGAACACCACCGGGCTTGGCGGGATCCGTGACAACGTCCTCGTCACCGCGACGCTCGACAACTCCAACAACTCGTACCCCTTGGTCAATGCGGTGACCCCGTTGATCCCGAACACGATTGTGCTCGGTGCGACGCCGGACTCGCTGCGCCTTGACTTCCTGGCCCCGACGGTGAATACCCCGTCGATTGCTCGCACGGCTCCGGCCGTCACGGGATGGGTGAACGCAGGCTTCAATTTCGTCAACTTCGCCTCGACCGACAACGGTGTCGGCCTCCGTGCGACGCGTGATCGCGCCACCTTCTACAACTCGGTGAACTGCTCGACGGTTGTGGCTGCCGCCGTGGCGATGCCTACCGGCACCGGCGCGGACATCAATGCCGCGGTCGCCTGCCCGACGAACTTCATCGGCGGCACCCCGGGTCTGAGTGGTACGGCTCCTTGGACTGTCAAGGGAACCGAATCGGACCGCCTGGGGAATCTCGGCACGTCTGGCTCGACGCAGACGTTCGGTACGGACTACACCGCGCCTTCGATCCGTTTCGGTCTGGCCGATGCCTCTATTCCGTACGTTGTCGTGACCCCAGCTGACACGACCTATCGTGCCAGCAAGCCGGTGGCCGGCACGGGCATCTTCCGCGCTGAATTTATCGACGAGCGGTCAGGCTTTAGCACCACGGCGCAGGCTCATGCTCTGAGCACCGCTGGGCACCTGAACAACGCTGGTCTTTGCATCGTTGGAACCGCTACTCCCGGCGCGGCATTCGTTACCGCTCCGACTTGTGGTCTCGCCACTGCGGTGTTCGGCTCGCTGCGCCTCGATGGTTGGCAGGCTGGCCAGCAGGTGAACATTCCGACGCCTGAGGGTTACTACGGCTACACCACGAACGTGACGGACGCCGCTGGTAACGTTTCTGCGACGCTGTTCCGCAAGGTGCTGGTCAACTCGGTCTCGCCGTTCGCGACGGGCCTGGGCATTCCGGCATCAGTCAGCGCCGCAGGCTTCAACGTTGGTGCGACCTTCGCCGACTCGGCCGAGATCATCGCCCAGTCGCTTCAGGTTGAATACCCGGTTTTCGCCGGTCTCGGCGGTGGCGTCACCGATTCGCTCCGCTACCCGCGGACCGCGATCGGCGTGACGTTCGACGACATCATTACGTCGCCGTTCTTCGGCACCATCAATCCAGCGACTAGCGCACCGTACGTGCGCGGGATTGAAGCCGTCAACGCCAATGCCTTCCCGACCAACAACATCCAGGCGGCTCCGGTCAACACCAAGCCGTTGTCGGTTGCTGCGTGGTCGTGGAACTCTGGTAGCGTGCTCACTGGTGGCCCGGCACCTGGCCGCTCGCTGGTGGTCGGTCTCCCGGGGTTGATCGTGCAGAACGGTGTCACGTTCAACACGTTCAACACCGGCAACGTGACCAACTCGGTCACGCACTTCCGGATCATTGCGACGATCGCCAGCACGAATCAGTTCGGCTCAACTTTGCCGATTCGCGCCCAGGCCGTATCGCCGACCAACACGCCGAACGCTCCGTTCGCGCGCGTTGACTTCTACCGTTGGAACGGGGCCAACAACAGCTGGGATTACCTCGGCAGCACTGCCGCGGCAGCTGCGGTTGGCAGCGATCAGGGCACGTATCGCTCGTGGGTCTACGGCATCGCGAACGCTTCGTTCGTGAATGGCTGGAACACCACTGCCGCGTTGGGCGTGGCGACTGCGGGTGACATCATCGCCGCGGTTGGTGTGACTGCGGCTGGCGACGGCCTTGCGGCCGCCGTGACCTTGGCCCCGTGATCAGCGTTATCTAAGCTGGTTGCAGGTCTGTAGTGGAAACCAGCGGCTCCGCGAAAGCGGGGCCGTTTGGTTTTGCAGCTAGTGAGTGGGGAACGGTGGACGGTGACTGAACCGCAATCGCTCTGGTCGCTTGGGGTATTGCGAAACCGGGCTCCGGCATGCATCGGATGGGGTTGTCCGAGAAGGCAGGGTGGAGGCGACCTTCCTCGGGTGCCGAGTTATCGAGACATATTCGCCTGGCAGGTGGGTCGTGATAGTGCATTGGCGATTCATCGCCATGCCGACACGCACTGGAAACCGCAACGCGCCGCGGCCTTTGATCAGCTGCGGCGCGCCGCGCTTTCGGTCATCCTGAATATCGCCGAGGGATACGCGGCCGGGCCCGGGCCGCGTTGCCGCTATCACTTCCGTGTCGCACACGGGTCAGCGGTGGAAACGACCGAAATCCTGGACTTTCTGCAGGCCTTGGACGGCAACGTTGGCGAGCTTGCCAGCCAGGCGAGTCGTGTGGCGGCGATCACCTATCGCCTCTGGGCAAACTACCGAGCGTGAGTGGTCCTCACCGTTCACCGTTCACCACCCACTCCTAGTAGCCGGCCCTGCCCATCGCTTTGAAGGTGAGGACTTTACCCAATTCGACCCCCGGCTGGTCAAACGGATTGACGTCGTACCAGACCCCGGCGTAGCCCGTGGCGATCTGGAAGAACATCAGCAGCCGGCCGAGGTGGCGTGCGTCGATGGTGTCGATCTCCAGGGTCATGCTCATCCGTCCCTGGGACCGCAGCGCCTCCCGCGTGGCCTTGAACTCGGCGTCAAGCAGCTGGCCCATCGTCTTGCCCTGCAGGTAGCTCAGCTCGGGGCTGGCACCCGGGCGAGCCGGGATCTCCAGCATCCCGACCGTGTCGGCCACCCGGATGAAGGTGATGGTCTTGTCGAAGGGGCCCTCGATGAAGAGCTGCACCTGTGAGTGCTGGTCGGTGGCACCGACGGTCGCGACCGGTGTCGGGCCGCGGAAGGACTCGCGCCCGCCGCGGTCGAGTCGCTTGCCCAGGCTTTCGGCCCAAAGCTGCCGGTACCACTCGGCGAATTCGCGCAGCCGGTCGGAATAGGGCATCAGGACATGCACGTTGGCCGCCCGGGTCGCCTGGGCCTGCCACTGCAGTGCCGCCCAGCGGGCAGCAGGATTGCCCGCCAAGGTGTTGCTCTCTGCCTCGCTCACGGCCTCCTGCGCTCCGGCCAGCAGCTCGCCGAGGTCCATCCCCAGGAGGGCTGCCGGGATGAGTCCTACGGCCGTCAGCACCGAGAATCGGCCGCCGACGCCGGCGGGCACCTCGAATGAGTCGATGCCCTCCTCCCGGGCCAGGGCGCGCAGCGCCCCCTTGGCCGGATCGGTGGTCAGGACGAAGTGATCCCGCGCAGCGCCGACGCCAACCGTCCGCTCAATCCAGTCGCGCACCACGAGGTACTGCGCCAGCGTCTCAGCGGTGCCGCCGGACTTGGAGATCACGTTGACCAGCGTCCGGCGCGGGTCGAGGCGGTCAAGGGCCTCCTGCACCGTCACCGGGTCGACATTCTCCAGGACGGTGAGGGTAGGCCACCCGTCTCGGCGCTCGGCGGGCCATTCGTTCCAGGCCGGGGGTCGCAGCGCGCTGAGCAGCGCCTTGGCGCCCAGCGCGGACCCCCCGATACCGAGCACGAGCAAGTGATAAAACCGCCGACGCTTGCCATCCGCCCAGTGTTCGATCGCGTCAACGACGTCTGGTTGGTGTCCGAGCTTGAGGAAACTGTACTCGCCATGCTCACGACGATGCCGGACCTCGGCCTGGACGTCCGCGAAGCGCTCGGCCAGTTCGGCCACGCTGGCGGGGTTGATCCCATGGACGCCATCCAGCTTGTCGCGGAACATCAGGGTGTCGTCGAGGCGCAGCGTCATTCAGGTATCTCCACAGTGAGACCGTCATAGCCGGGTTCGATCCCCGCCGGCAGCGCGGCCAGCAACTCGTGATGGCTGGTCTCATGGGTGAGGTGGGTCAGGTAGGTTCGCTCGGCGCCGATCCCCTGGGCGGTTTCGATCGCTTCGCCGATGGACAGGTGGGTCGGATGTTCGCGCCACCAGAGCGCGTTCAGCACCAGCACGCGGACACCGGCGAGGCGCCGGCGGATGTCCGGCGAGATGCGCTTGACGTCGGTGATGTAGGCGACTGGCCCCACACGATAGCCGAACACCGTCGCCTTGCCGTGGTCGAATCCAAGCGGCAGGACTTCCACCCCGGCGATGGTGGCGGGGACTCCGGGAAGAAGCGTGTGCAGCTGCAGCGAAGGTTTGGAGGTTCCGGGCACCGGAACGACTGCGCCATCGAAGATGTAGTTGAACGCGTGCCGGAGGTGGGCGACCGTTTCGGCGGGCCCGTAGAGCGGCAGCGGGGTGTGCCGCGCGAGCGTGAAGGAGCGCAAGTCGTCGATGCCGTGCACATGATCGGCATGCTGATGGGTATAGAGCACCGCATCGATACTTGTGATCGCCGCTCCCAGCAATTGCAGCCTGAGTTCCGGTGCGGTGTCCACCAACAGGCGGGTCGGGCCGACCTCGATCACCGCACTGGTTCGCGTCCGCCGATCGCGGGGATCGACGGACTGGCAGACGGCGCAGACGCACCCGATCTGGGGCACCCCCATCGAGGTCCCGGTGCCGAGGAGGGTGAGGCGCATGCTCAGACGGTCTCGACCTTGAGGAGGTTGGTCGTGCCCGGGATGCCGATCGGCACGCCACAGGTGACCACCACCCGCGACCCTTCGCGGGCCATGCCGCGAGCGAGGATCTCGGTGCGGGCCGTTGCCCACATCGGATCGTAGTCCTTGACGTGCCGCATCAGGATGGGCACCACCCCCCACGAGAGGGAGAGCTGGTGGAAGGTCTCCGGTTCCGCGGTGAGCGCCAGGATCGGCACCTTGGGCCGATAGGATGATACTGTCCGGGCCGTGAAGCCGCTCGACGTGAAGCAGACGACCACCGGCGCGCCCAGGAGGTCGGCGGCTGCCGAGACGGCGACCGCGATGGCGTCCTCGCTGGGGGTATGGCCTTCCTTCGTCCGAGCGAAGTGCGGGGCAGGGATCTGCCAGCGCCGCCGCTCCCCTTCGGTCGGCCGCAGGCGGTGCGCCTCGACTTCACGGGCGATCCGATCCATGGCCAGGACGGCCTCGAGCGAGTAGGCTCCCACGGCGGTTTCGGCCGACAACATCACCGCGTCGGTGCCGTCGAGGATGGCGTTGGCCACATCCGAGGCCTCGGCCCGAGTGGGTCGCGGATTGGTGATCATCGACTCGAGCATCTGCGTTGCCGTAATCACCGGCTTGCCGTGGCGGTTGGCCAACTTGATCAACCGCTTCTGCACCAAGGGCACCTGCTCAAAGGGCAACTCGACCCCAAGGTCGCCGCGGGCGACCATGATGGCGTCCGCCGACTCGAGGATGCCATCGATGTTGGCCAGCGCAGTGTCCTTCTCTATCTTGGCGATCAGCCTCACCGTGGCCGGAATCAGCCGGCGCAGGTCCTGGATGTCCTCGGGCCGGCGGACGAACGACACGCCGAGGTATTCCACGCCCAGTGCGACGACCCGGGCAACCTCTTCCCGGTCATGCTCGGTGACCGCGGGGGCGCTGACCGTGGCTCCGGGGAGGTTCATCCCCTTGTTGCTCTTGAGCACCCCACCGTACCGCACCCGACCTTCGACCCGGTCGCCGCGCACCGCCGTCACGTCGACGGCCAGGAGGCCGTCATCAAGGAGGATCCGTGAACCCGGCACCACGTCGCCAGCGAGCTGGGCATACGTGGTCGGGATGTCGCTGCCCTCGCTCGTCCCTTCGGGGACGAAGTGGACGACCTGTCCGGGCGACAGGGTGATCGGTTCGGGCAGGGTTCCCACCCGGATCCGCGGGCCGTGGAGGTCGACCAGAATGGCCGTGGCCGACTGCCGCTCTTCGCGGATCTTCTGGATCCGCCGGATCCACGTCTCACGGATTTCCGGGGTGCCGTGCGAGGCGTTGACACGGATCAGGTCGACCCCGGCATCGAGGAGCGCGTGCATCCTCTCCTCGCGCTCCCAGGCCGGACCGAGGGTGGCAACGATCTTGGTGCGGCGAATCGGTTCACCTTTTGTCATTGGGACAAGATAGTGATTGGCCGACTGGTCCGACACCATCGGGGACCAGGAAGGATCAACATCCGGCGTGGATTGTGGGCAACTTTCGTCCACACCAATTGGTCCTGCAACTCCTTGCCCGACAAGGGAATGGCCCGTTGCCAACCGGTGCCTGCACAGCGTCTCCACAAACGGGGCACTCCTGGAATCCGGGAGGAGAAGTGTCTGCAAACATTTGTGGATGGGAAAACTTTCCCACAGCCTGCTCTGGGGAGAAACCGGCAGCGCAACTCCCGAATGCTGATCCCGTCAGGAGATTTCGGCCATCGTCGGTTTCCACCTTCGGCGTATTTCCGGGTGGAAGCGTCCACATTGAATGCACATGGCGGCGCGGTGTGGATAATGGCTGTCCGAAGCACACCCGCCGTGTGGAAGGCGATTTCCCATCCGCCGGAGCGGGTTTGGCGGGGAGTCTCTCCGACAGATAGATTGCCAATCGTACACTCCCCTCGACAGATGGAGACGCGATGCAGTCCGTTCTGGGACAGGAAGCCGCGAGACTCAATGGAGCGGTTCGGGTCACCGCGCATGGTATCGATGTCGTGAACGCCGAAGCGCTGCAGTCCGAAGCGATGGACGAGCTCGTCCGCGATGCGGTCTTCGGTGATGAGGCGGTTCGGAGCGGTGCACGGGCGCTGCTCTGGGAACTCGGTGCCGCGGTCGGCGTGCGTCCCGCTTCCATTCACGACTTGTACCTGGCGCGTGGACGCGGAGAATGCGGCGGATTCACCGTCCCAGCGATCAACATCCGCATGCTGGCGTACGATTCCGCGCGTGCGGTCTTTCGTGCCGCCCTCAAGTGTGATGGCGCGGCGATCCTTCTGGAAATCGCGCGCTCCGAAATTGCGTACACGGACCAGCGTCCCGGCGAGTATGTCGCGGTGATGATCGGCGCCGCCCTGCGTGAAGGCTACCACTTTCCGCTCTTCATCCAGGGCGATCACTGCCAGGTCAACGCCAAGAAGTACCAGGCCAATCCCGAGGCCGAAGTCGGCGAGGTCAAGAAGCTGATCGCTGAGGAAATCGCCGCGGGCTTCTTCAACATCGACGTCGACACCTCGACCCTGGTCGACTTGTCCTTCCCGTCCCTCGCTGAGCAGCAACGCGCCAACTACGAACGCGCGGCCGAGATCACCCGGTCGATCCGCAAGCATGAACCGGATGAGGTCACGGTTTCAGTCGGTGCGGAGATCGGCGAGGTCGGTTTCAAGAACTCGACGGTCGCGGAACTCGACGCCTTCATGGGGGGGTACAACCGCACCCTCGCGGCAATGGGCGATTATGTCGGCATTTCGAAGATTTCGGTGCAGACCGGCACTTCGCATGGCGGTGTCGTGCTGCCCGACGGTTCGATCGCCGACGTGAAGCTCGACATCGCGGCGCTCGAAGCACTCTCCCATCGCGCCCGCGAAGGATATGGCCTGGCCGGGGCGGTGCAGCATGGTGCCTCGACCTTGCCGAGCAACGCCTTCGGGAACTTCGCGCGGGTGGAGACATGCGAGATTCACCTGGCGACGAACTTCCAGAACATCGTGTACGATCACCCGGCCTTGCCGGCGGCATTGCGTGCCCGGATGTACGCCTGGCTGGACGAGCATGCCCAGTCGGAGCGGAAGCCGGCGGATTCGCCCGAACAGTTCTACTACAAGGCCCGGAAGAAGGCGATCGGCCCGTTCAAGCAGGAGCTGTGGTCGTTGCCGGCGACGGTGCGACAGCAGATCGGCGCCGACCTGGAGCAGACCTTCACGTTTCTCTTCGAGCAGCTGCGAATCGGCAATACGGCCGACCTGGTGCGCCGGTTGACCACGCTCCCGACGCTGCACTATGGCCTGATCGCTCCTGCGGGAGTCCTCGCCGAGGACGATCCCGATGCGGGCGAGTAATCTGCGAAAGGAATGACGATGTCGGACGATCGCGAAGTGACCTTCATCGAAGCCGAGGGCAGTTCGGGCTTCAAGTGGTTCCTGCTGGGCGCCGCCCTTGGGGCGGGGCTCGGACTCCTGCTGGCCCCGCAGTCGGGTGAGCGAACCCGCCGTGACCTTTCCCGAAAGGCGTCCCGGTTGAAGCGAGATGCCGCCGAGAAGCTCGAGGAGTTTGCCGGCGAGGTGGAGAGCCGCGGCAAGCGGATCAAGGAGTCGGCCGTGGACTTCATGGATGAGGTCGAGGATCGGGGACGCCGCGTGAAGGCGTCCGCCGAGGACTTCGTTGTGGATGTCGCCGACGAGGTGCGCGACACCCGCCGCCGGGTGGAGCGCAACGCTTCGAGCGCGCGCGATGAACTCGAACGTCGCCTGGC
Source organism: Gemmatimonadota bacterium (assembly GCA_025361465.1). Taxonomy (GTDB): domain Bacteria; phylum Gemmatimonadota; class Gemmatimonadetes; order Gemmatimonadales; family GWC2-71-9; genus Palsa-1233. Next base: position 5,282 of record JANYAG010000203.1, on the reverse strand, counting down.
CGATGCCCGCGCACGCCGGCGCGCGGCGCTGGCCGCCGATGATGCCACGGGGAGCGAGGCAGCCGACGCCGACGAGACGGCGTGAGTGAGCCGTCGGTCGGGCCAACCGAAGGCCCACCCCCGGGTGGGCTTTCTCCTTTGGCTCGCCTGCCGGCGCCCATCCAGCGCCTGTTGGAGACGCTGGATCGCGCCAACCTGCCCCTGCTGGCGTCGGCCCTGACGTTCGATGCCATGCTGGCCGTCATCCCGTTGGCCATCCTCATGGTGGCGGGACTCGGATTCCTGCTGGCGCGCACGACCTATTTCGACGGGGCGGATCCCGGGGCCCTGATCGCGGGATTCCTGCCGCAACATGTCCATGGCAGTGTTGGGGCGGATCCCTTCCTTGTCGTCGAAAGCGTCATCGCCAAGATTCGCGGCTACCGCAGCCAGCTGACGCTGTTTGCCGTGCCGACCTTCATCTGGTTCAGCACGCGCCTCTTCGGGGCGGTCCGCGTCTGCCTCTCACGGATCTTTCAGGTGCGCCAGCGGCCGGTGGCGGGTCATGTTGTGGTGTCCTACCTGCTCGGATACCTGCTGGCGAAGTTGCGCGACCTCGCGATGGTGCTGGTCGTGCTCCTGCTCGCCCTGGTCAACACCGCCCTCTCAGCCGCCTTGGCGCTCTATACCGCCCGGGGCGTCAGTCTCGAACCACCGTGGACGTTCTTCGTGAGCGAGGGGGGGCGGCTTCTGGGGCAGGGAGTGGCGATTGCGTTCGGCCTGGCATTGTTCGTGACGCTGTATCGGTACGCCTCCCCTAAACGGCTTGCCTGGTCGGGTGCGCTGCTGGCCGGCGGGGTCACGACGGTTGGCTTCGAGATCGCGAAGCGATTGTTCGGACTGTACCTGTCGCGGGCGGCCCGCGGCGGACAGTTCACCCTCGACGTGAACATCGGCGCCGTGCTCCTGGTGATCCTCTGGCTCTGGTACATGTCGCTGGTGTTCCTGATCGGCGCGGCCGCGGCGGACGTCTGGGACCACGCGCGGAGCTCGCGGATGACCGCGAAGGCGATGACCGTTGGGGGATGATCGAAACTCGTGAATGGTGATTGGTGATTGGTGAACGGTCAATGGTGAATGGGGTACCCCTCCAGTCACCGGTCACCACTCACCGGTCGCCGCTCTCCCCCGACTTTCTCCTCCGGTTTATATTGGGTTCGCCCCAGGTCCGAAGGATGCTGGCGTGCGAACCGCGTCAGGACCTAACGGTAGCAGCGCTAAGCAATGTCCAGTGTCGCTTCGGGGTGCCTGGGGCATTTTTTTCTCTCCGTGCCGGACCTGTCCATGACCATCGCGCTTGCCCGCCGCTATCGCCCCCGTCGATTTGCCGACCTGCTGGTGCAGGACCATGTCGCCGCGGCCCTGCGGGGCGCGGTGGCCAAGAATCGCGTTGGGCACGGCTACCTCCTCACCGGCCCGCGCGGTGTCGGCAAGACGACCGCGGCCCGGATTCTCGCCATGGCGCTCAATTGCGAACATCGCCCGGGCGATGGCGAGCCGTGCGGTGAGTGCGCCACCTGCCAGCGGATCTGGAACGGATCGGCGACGCTCGATGTGGTGGAGATCGACGCAGCCAGTAATCGCGGCGTGGACGATGCCCGCGACCTGCGCGAGCGCGCCATGTATGCGGCGTCCCAGGAAGGACACCACAAGGTCTACATCATTGACGAAGCGCACATGCTCACGCGCGAGGCATGGAACGCACTGCTGAAGATTCTCGAGGAACCGCCGCCGGGTGTGGTGTTCGTCTTCGCAACCACGGAGCCGCAGAAGATTGCCAACACCGCGGCCCCGGTCATGTCCCGCCTGCAGCGTGTTGATTTTCGGCGCATCGGGCCGGCGGCGATCGAGTCGCGCTTGCGCGCGGTGTTGGCGGCCGAAGGATTGGAGGCCGAGCCGGACGCCCTGCTGCTGATCGCGCGCCACGCCGATGGCGGGATGCGTGATGCGCTCTCGGTGCTCGACCAGTGTCTCTCGTTCGGCGAGGGGTTGCTCAATGCCGAGCGGGTGCGCGAAGTGCTCGGCCTGGTGGGCGACGATTCCTTCGCCGCCGTGCTGACCCTGGTCGCGAACCGGACGCCCGGAGCGGTGTTCGTGGTGATGGACACGCTGGTCGACGCGGGTGCGGATCTCACCGAATTCGCTTCCGGCCTCTCCGAGGTGCTCCGGGCGCTGGTGATGCACCACTTTGGCGTCGAAGCCGAAGCGATCCCTGAGTCGACCCACGCGGTGATCGCGGCGGCCGCCGAACGGATCGGCCCCGAGGACGCCGTCCGGATGCTCAAGCTCCTCGGCGAGGCCGAGCCGGCGATTCGCCGCAGCGCCAACCCCCGGATCGTGCTCGAGACACTGCTGCTCCGCTGGGCGATGATGGACCGGGCGGCCGACCTGCGGGCGATCCTGCAGGGGCTGCCCGCGCCCGCCGCTCCGGCCATGAGGGCCTCAGTCGTTTCAGGCCCGGCGCCGATACCAGAGAAGTCGATTCCAGCGGGGGTCCCCCGGAAGGCACCGGAACAGGCGCCGGCTGGCAGGCCCGCGGTCGAGGAGGCGTTGCCCGAGTCCGGAGGGGTGGTCGAATGCACCACCGAGGCATTGGTGCGCGCCTGGGGCAGCATCGTAGCCGCCGCGGCCCGGCAGAGCCGTCTGGTCAGTCAGGCCCTCGAGCACGCCACGCCAACCGTCCCGGAAGCGGGTGTGGTTCAGCTCGAATTCGGACGCGATAGCGCCGTATTCCGGGAAGGTGTGGCCAAGCAGATCGGCACCGTCGAGACCATCCTCGGAGCGAGAATCGGGGACCCGGTGAAGGTCCGGATCGTCGAGCGGGACACCAGTGTCGGCAGCCTGCCGGCCAAGCCCCGCCGGATCTCGCCCGAAGGACTGCGGGAGGACCGCCTCCAGCAGATCCGGGCCAAGGATCCGGTGCTCGATGCTGCCGCGGACGCGTTAGATTTGGAGCTTGTCGACGAGGGATAGGCTCCCACGTCACTTCCGTGGAAGGCAGGGGGACGTTGGCCGATCAATCGAATTACTCGCCGCTGCAGAAGCGGGTCGTGAACGAGTTGGTGCGGCTCGATGCTGAGCTGTCCCGCAAGAGCGCCGAGGCAACCGCTGGCGGTGGCTTGGTGCGCGTCCGGGTGGATGGGCACCAGCTCCTTCGCCAGCTGGTGATCGACCCGGCGGCGTTCGCGGGGCGTGATCCGGACCTGCTGGCGGACCTGATCATGTCGGCGATCTCCGAGGCACAACGCCGGGTGGCCGCGATCGCGGATGAGACTCCGGCCACGGCACTCGATCTGGACCCCGCGGAAGGGTGATCGAGTGAGCGCCCTGGAGACGCTCATCGGCGAGTTGGCCCGGTTGCCTGGTGTGGGTCGCAAGACTGCTCAGCGCCTGGCGTACCACCTCCTCCAGCAGCCGCGTGAGCGGATGACCACGCTGGCCGAGGCGTTGGTCGCGGTCGGGGAGCGAGTGCATCCCTGTGCCGAGTGCGGCCAGCCCAGCGAGGAGACGGTCTGCGACATCTGTCGCGATCCGCGGCGCGACGCGTCGCTGCTCTGCGTGGTGGAGGAACCATCCGGCATGGCGGTGCTGGAGCGATCCGGGGCGTTCCGGGGCCGGTACATCGTGCTCGGGGGGCGGTTGTCACCACTCGACGGGATCGGTCCCGACGCGCTGCGAATCGGCTTGCTGCAACGCCGGCTTGACCAGGGTGAGGTGCAGGAGGTGATCCTCGCCACCAATTCTTCGCTGGAAGGTGAGGCGACGGCGACGTACCTGCAGCAGCTGCTCGCCGGGCGTGGCCAGATGAAGGTATCGCGCCTGGCGCGGGGGCTGCCCGTGGGCGGGGAACTCGAATACGTGGACGGGGTGACCGTGACGCATGCGCTGACCGCGCGCGAGGCATTGTGAGCCCTCGCCGCGGATCGACCACCAGTCTCTTTGTCGGGGCGGCCGCCGTGGGCCTCGTCGGCGGCTGGCTGCTGGCGCGGCGGTGGGATGCCTCGCAGCGCCGCGAGCTCTTCTCGGCGCACGCGCACCGGCGGATCGCCGCCCTGGGATGGCTCGAGGGTGAACGGGACCCGGCCACTCTTTCGCTGATGCAAGACTACCTGGCCTGGGAGCCGAAGCCGGCGCTGCGGGCCCGCGGACGCCGCCTGGTGCAGGCGCTCGAGGCCGCTGCCTCGTGACCGCACCCCGCGCGGCCTCCTGGGCGTTCCACGAGGAAGACTCGGTCCGCATCCACGGCGTGCTGCTCGAGTTCCTGCGCGAGTCCTCGTCGCGCACGGCGCTGCTGGTCGATCGAGCCGGCCAGATGCTCATCACCGTCGGCGAGCCGCCCAATTTTGATCCCACCGCCTTCGCGTCGTTGACGGCGGCGGACTTCTCGGCCAATGACCAGCTCGCCCGCCTGCTGGGCGAGTCGGAGTTCGGAACGCTGTTCCATCAAGGGGAACGGGAGTCGCTCTATCTCGCGGATATCGCCCGGCGAGTGATTCTCGTGGTCCTCTTTGACAATCGTACCACGCTCGGTCTCGTCAAGCTGCGGCTGCGTGCCACGGTGGGCGACCTCAGCTCGATCTTCACGGCAATGTTCGCGCGCGACACGGGCACCAGTGGCCATGTCGACGCGGCATTCGTGGGCGAGGCGGAAGACGAGCTGGACAAACTGTTCGGCAGCTAGCGAGGACGACGGATGTCCCTGATCAACTACGCCTCACGCGAAATCAACTGCAAGCTGGTCTACTACGGCCCCGGCCTGGGCGGGAAGACCACGAATCTCGAGTATGTCTACGAGAAGGTGGCGCCCTCCTCAAAAGGGAAGCTGATTTCGCTCGCGACCGAAACCGAACGCACCCTCTTCTTCGACTTCCTGCCGGTCGACCTCGGGACGATCCGGGGCTTCCGGACCCGCTTCCATCTCTACACCGTGCCGGGCCAGGTCTACTACAACGCCTCGCGCAAACTGATCCTCAAGGGCGTGGACGGCGTCGTGTTCGTTGCCGACTCCCAGATCGACCGGATGGAAGCCAACCTCGAAGCGATGCAGAATCTCTACGACAATATGGCCCAGCACGGCTACGACCTGACCCACCTCCCCTTCGTGATTCAGTACAACAAACGCGATCTCCCGAATGCTGCCGCGATCAGCGATCTCGATGCCGCGCTGAATCCGGGGTGGCCCGTGGAGGATACGGAGCGCCAGAAAGTGACGCCGGATCCGTACCGGCCCGGCGCCTTCCTGG
>JANYAG010000194.1 GCA_025361465.1 Gemmatimonadota bacterium | reverse complement strand
CGTCCCGGCCGATCAGAAGCTCGCTTGGATTCGCGGGCTCATCGCATCGCGGGTGGACATCATTCAGGTGGGCTCCTTCGTACACAAGGAGAAGCTGCCGCAGATGGCGGATACCGACGATCTGTTTCGCGCGCTGGCCGCCGAGGACAAGGGCTCCACCGTGCTCAGCGGCCTGGTGCTCAACGAAAAGGGGCTGGAGCGTGCCGTGGCCTGCGGCGTCGAGATGCTGTGCATGGGCGCTTCGGCCAGCGAGACCCACTCCAAGAAGAACGTCGGCGCAACCACTCTCGACTCGCAGACGCGCATCATCGCAATGGCGAAGAGCGCGATGCAAGCGGGCAAGCAGGTGCAGGTCAGCGTGCAATGCGCCTTCGGTTGCGGCTTCGAAGGCCGCGTACCGCAGGAGCGCGTGGTCGAAATGGTCCGTCGTTACGTCGACGCCGGGCTGCGCAACATCAGCCTCGCCGACACCGCTGGCCATGCCCACCCGGAGCAGGTCAAGCGACTGTTCGGCGAGCTCTTCAAGCTGGCCGACGACCTGCAGTGCACCTGCCACTTCCACGATACCTACGGCCTGGGCATGGCGAACATCTACACGGCGATGCAGATGGGCGTGACTTCCTTCGAGACCTGCTTTGCGGGAATCGGCGGTTGTCCGTTCACCAAGGTCCTGGCCGGCAACGTGGCGACCGAAGACCTGGTGCACAGCCTGCAGCGCAATGGAGATCGCAAGGACATCGACCTCAACAAGCTCAACGAGGTGGCAAGGTCCGTCGCTGCGTTCTTCTCGCGCGACATGATGGGACGCGTCTACAAGACCGAGCCCATTCCCTACTGAATCAGGAGCGAATCATGACCAAGATGCGCATGCTCGAAGGCATCAGGGTACTCGACCTCACCAACGTCCTTTCAGGCCCGTTTGCCTCCCTTCACCTGGCCCTGCTCGGGGCTGAGGTGATCAAGATCGAGAATCCGAAGGACGGCGATCTCGCGCGCAAGCTCGGGATCGTGCCCGACTACAACAAGAAGCTCATGGGCACCAGCTTCCTGGCGCAGAACTCCAACAAGAAGTCGGTCACGCTCAATACCAAGAGCGCCGAAGGCAAGGAGATCTTCAAGAAGCTCGTCAAGGACGCTGACGTCGTGATCGAGAACTTCCGCCCTGGCGTGATGGATCGGCTCGGGCTCGGCTACAAGGTATTGGCCGAGCTCAACCCGAAGCTGGTCTACTGCGCGATCTCGGGGTTCGGTCAGACCGGACCTGATTCGATGAAACCCGCCTACGATCAGATCATCCAGGGTCTGTCCGGAGAGATGGCCGTCAACGGCGACGAGCGTCTCAACCCGCTTCGCACGGGCTTCCCGGTCTGCGACACGGTGGGCGGCATGAACGCGGCGTTTGCCGTGATGGCGGCGTTGTTCCACAGAGAACGAACGGGCGAAGGGCAGTTCATCGACATCGCCCTTCTCGACTCGATCATGCCGCTGATGGGGTGGGTGGCTGCCAACCTGCTGATCGGCGGCAAGCAGCCGGTCGTGATGGGCAACGACAACTTCACGGCCGCTCCGAGCGGCACGTTCAGGACCCAGGACGGGTTCATCAACATAGCGGCCAACAAGCAGGAGCAATGGGAAGCGGTGTGCGACGTGCTGGGTGTTTCCGAACTCAAGGCAGACCCGCGCTTTCAGGAGCGCGACACCCGGAAGAAGAACCGCAAGGCGCTCACGCCTCTGCTGGAGGCAAAGCTGGCCACCAAGAGCACCGCCGAGTGGGTCGTGGCGCTCAATGCGGCCGACGTGCCCAGCGGGGCGATCCTCACGCTCGACGAGGCGCTACGGCAACCGCAGGTGCAGCACCGGGACGTGCTGAAGACCGTGCTGCTGGAAGGCTTCGGCGACATTGAGGTGTTCGGTCTCACGGCGCTGTTCGAGAAGACCCCGGGCGCGGTGGAGGCACCGCCGCCGACGCTGGGCGAGCACAACCGCGAGATGTACTCGGCACTCGGCCTCTCCGAGGCCGACCAGGCTGCTCTCAGGACCAAGGGCGTCATCTGACAGGAGTTCTTGTGGCAATGACCGTTGCAGAAAAGATTCTGGCGCGAGCGGCCGGGCTGCCTTCGGTGGCCGCCGGGGATGTGGTCGAACCAAAGGTTGATCTCGCGATGTCCCACGAGAATGCCGCCCTCGTGATCAACCAGTTCCAGGAAGTCTTCGAGGGGACCGGCCTCGAGCCGACGATCTGGGATCCGTCGCGAGTGGCGATCATCTTCGATCATCGGGTGCCGGCCGAATCGCCCAAGACGGCGACCAACCAGAAGAAGGTCCGCGAGTTCGCCGCCGCCAACGGCATCGCCAAGTTCCATGACATCCGTGGCGATACCGGCGGCATCTGCCACCAGATCCTGCCCGAATTCGGCTACGTCCGCCCCGGCTACGTTGTGGTGGGAACCGATTCCCACACGACATCACATGGTGCGCTCGGTGCCTTCTCCTTCGGCATCGGCGCCACCGAAATGGCCTCGGTCTGGAGCCTCGGGTTCGCGGTGAACATCGAAGTGCCGGAGACGATCAAGGTGGTGGTCAGCGGGGAGTTCCCGCCATTCGTCGGCGCCAAGGACCTGATCCTCAACGTCATCGGCACGCTCACCGCCCAGGGCGCCAACTACAAGGTGCTGGAGTTCCACGGCGAGACCATTCGCCGGATGAGCACCAGCGGCCGCATCGCCATCTGCAACATGAGCGTGGAGGCGGGCGCCACTTCCGGCATCGTGCCGGGGGACGAGGAGACGGTGCGCTATCTCCGCGAGGAATCGGGGGTGACCGACCCGATTCCTTGCGTCAGGCCGGACGCCGACGCGCAGTACATCCGCACCGTCGCCGTCGATGTCTCGTCGCTGGTGCCCCAGATTGCCTGCCCGCACACCGTGGACAACGTCAAGCCGATCAGCGCGGTGCAGGGCACCCGGGTTCAGCAGATCGTCATCGGCAGCTGCACCAACGGGCGCCTTGACGACCTGGCGATGGCGGCCGGCATCCTGCGCGGCAAGAAGGTGGCGCAGGGCACCCGCATGCTGGTCTTCCCGGCCTCCGGGCGCATCTTCGCGCAGGCGCTCGAACAAGGGTACGTTCAGGACCTGATGCGCGCCGGCGCGGTGGTGATGAACGCGGGGTGCGGCCCCTGCCTCGGCGTGCATGAGGGGGCACTCGGCGACAACGAGACCGCGCTCAGCACGACCAATCGCAACTTCAAGGGGCGCATGGGCAATCCCAAGTCCGAGGTCTACCTCTGCAGCCCGGCCGTCGCGGCGGCGTCGGCAATCACCGGCGTCATCACCGATCCGAGAATCCGCTAACCCTGCAAGGCAGGAGTCTGCCGTGGCCAAGGTCATCATCGCGCTCGGGAACGACATCAGCACCGACGACATCTACCCGGGGCGCTTCATGGCCACCGTGCTGCCTTCGGAGACACCGCAGTTTGCCTTCTCGGATCGCACGGACTTCAATGCCCGGTTGCGGGCGCGGGAATTCCCTGCGGGCAGCATCATCGTGGGGGGCGAGAACTTCGGCTGTGGCTCCAGCCGCGAGCAGGCGTGTTCGACGCTGAAGGGCTACGACCTCACCATCGTCGCCCGGTCGATCTCGCGCATCTTCCTGCAGAACAGCATCAACCTCGGCCTCAAGGTGGTGCTTTGCCCCACCATGGAAGCCAGCGAGGGCGACGAGCTGGAGATTACCGAAACCAGCGTGATGAACAAGACCTCGGGCAAGGCGTTCGCACAGGTGAAGATGCCGGCCTCGCGGAAGGGCATCATGGACGCCGGTGGTTTGATTCCCTACACGAGGACTTTGCTGAAGGCGCGCCGGTAGGGCTCCATGTCAACCACCCCCTGGTTGCTGCGAGTTCCGGGACGACGGACGCGGTTTCTGTTCCCGGCCGTCTGCTGCCTTCTCATTTCGAGACTGTCCGCCCAATCCCCCGTCGACCGGCGGTTCGTGGATTCGGTCTTTCGCGAGATCGGCAGGGCGAAGAACAGCAGTGAGTTGCCTCTCACCACGCGGTGTGCCGACCGCCCTGGTTCGTTGAAGCGGCTGTGCGAAGGACTGATCGTCGCCAAGCGGGCCGAGTTCACCCAGGCAGTTGGCGACGCCGACAAGGCCGAGCAATTGACGCGTCGTGTCGCGGAGGAAGAGCCGACCTGGCCGATGGGATGGTATGCGCTGGGGATTGCGCGGTTGCAGATGGGGCGCGCCAACATGACGTCGCGCGAGGGACCACTGTCTCCGGTCGGTGTCAGCCTCGAGGCGGGGGCCGGGTACGCCCTGGTGCGCGCGCTGGAACTGGATTCGACCTTCCAGGAGGCGCTCGAGGCGCTGGCCATGACGCCGACACCGCGGGAAGGAGCGGCGCGGCTTGGTGAGCGAGTGGCGATGCTGGAACGGTTGCAGCAACGCCTGCCGGGTGCGGCACGATACGCGACCGGGATGCTCGAACTCGAGGCGAATCACCCAGAGAAGGCCGTGACGTTCTTCCAGCAGGCGCTCGACCAGCGCGGCATCGACAGCGGAGTGGTACGACTCGCTTTGGCGCGGGCCCTCTACGGAACTGGTGAAGCCGACCTCGGACGCGCCGCGCTTTTCGCTGGTGCCGCCGACACTTCCTCGCTCACCGGACAGGCCTACCGAAGGGAACTCGCCTGGGTCTCCTCGCCGGCCGAGCTGGCACAATGGGATTCGCTGCCAGTGACTGGACGCGAAGACTGGCTCAAGGCGTTCTGGTCGCGCCGGGACGTGCAGGACGCGCGCCCGGACGGAGCGCGATTGATCGAGCACTACCGGCGGATGGAATACGCCCTGACCGCATTCCGCATGGTGCTGCCCCGCAGCGGGCGCAACAGGGCGGCAGGACAGAGCTCGACCGTCGACTGGTTTGCCGAGGAGATGCTGCAGCGTCACCCCGAGGACTATGACGAACCGCAGGATGTGGCTGACCGGGCGATGGCGGCCAAGACCATTGGCGCGTCGACTCCGTTTCACGCCTTTCGTACGTTACAGGCGCTGCTGGATGATCGTGGCGCCGCCTACATCCGTCACGGCAAGCCGGACGAGATTGCCACGACAAAGGCGGGTATTGCGGTCGAGCTATGGAAATACGAG
>JANYAG010000166.1 GCA_025361465.1 Gemmatimonadota bacterium | reverse complement strand
GACGGGAGTTCCCAGGTTCAGTCGCCCCGTGAGCGGGTAGACGTTGTCGAACTCGTCGGTTTCGGCGATGACGTCGTCGGGATCGACCATGGCCTGCAGCGACACGCCGGTAAGATCGAGGCTGGCGGGCAGCACGAAGTTCGCCGATTCCGACAGCGGCCGATCGCCGAAGACGGTCGCCAACACTGGCGGTGTGGTCTGGTCGAACGTCTGCACCAGCAATCCGTTGCGGAAGACTCGCAGCACCACCCTGATGGGGGGCTGGGCCAGCGGATTCCCGGTGATCCACGCGCGCACCAGGGTCGGCCGCCCGGCAAGGAGCGGGATCGCTCCGGTCACGCTCTGGGTGTTCTGGATCACCTGCAGCGAGGCGATCGCGAAATTCACCGTGGCATCCGACACGGTGATCCCGGCGTGCGCGACACTGTCATCGACCCGGGCGGTGACCGTGGCCCGCCCGTTGGCCACCGCGGTCACCATGCCGCTCGCCGACACCGTCGCGATGCCGGGATTGTCGGCGGTCCACGTCGCGGTGCGGTCGGTGAGCGGAATGCCGCGGGAGTCCGTAGCCAGGAACGACAGTTGTTGTGTCTCCCCGCGGTGCATCCCCAGGGAGCCCGGCGTGACATAGAGCTGGAAGATGGGAGTCGCCTCAACTCGCACGGAAGCCACAGCCGTCTTTCCCTGGCTCGTGGCCCGGACGCTGGTGGTGCCCCGTGTCACACCGGTGACGGTACCGTCGAATATGGTGGCCACTGTGGCATTGTCGGTCGTCCATACCACTGCCGGCGCGGTCACGATCTCCCCGCTACTGCTCCGGAGCACGGCGGTGAACCGCACGCGCGCGCCGATCAGCACCGAGGTGTCGTTCGGGGTCACCGCAATCGTCGAGACGGTAGTGGCCGGTGGAGGCGGGGGTGGCGACGACGAGGATGGCGCGCCGCCGCAACCGGTGACGAGGGCCGACAGCAATCCCAGCGGGATTCCTGCGTTCAATGCTCGCAAGCGATGCCCCCAGCCACGGAATCCCTCGAGCGCAGGACGACGCCGGCGCATCACCTAACGATATCCCACCGTCTTGACCTTGCTCCCCGCTGCCAGGGTTGCGGTCTCCGCCACACCGTTGATGATCGCCAGGTCCTGCAGGGTGATCGCCCCACCGCTCTGCGCCGCCAGCTCACTCACCGCCGTGGCGCGTGACAGCGTCACGATGCGCAGGCGCTTCTGCTGCCGGAACAGCTGGTTCGCAGCCGTCGGGCCGAACGAATGCAGCGATTGATCGATCACGCTGCCGAAGGCAGGCCAGGAGGCGGCGAGCGACACGCCCAGGAACTGGAACACGCTGCTGCCGTGCTGGATGAAGAAGGCCTCGCCACGCAGCGGGGTGCTGTCCGACATCAGCGCGCTGAATTGCACGGCCATGGCCGTGACGCCGTTCATGCTCACCCGCTGCGCCCCGAGATTGACGATCCCCTTGCCGGCAAGAAACACCTGTGCCGCCGCATCGGGGGAATTCTCCTTGGCTTCACTCATGGTGATCTGTGCCTTGCCGTTCGGTTCGGACAGGACCACCTGGGCGCGCTGGTTTGCGCCCTGCCATCCGGTCGGTGCGTCGAAGCGCAACTTGAGCACGGGATGCAGGTATCGCGTCCCCTCGAAGTACCCCTGCAGGGGATCATCACCGAAGAGCATGCCGTTGATGTGGGACAGGTAACGGTCGCGGTCGACACTGAGTCCCGCGTAACTGCTCACCGTATCGGCCCACGCCTGGGTGTACTGGACACGATCGCCCGGATCGGGATGGGTGGAAAGGAAACCCGGCATCCGGTTGCTGCCGGTGTTGCTCACCCGCTGGAGCGTCTGGAACGTCTTCGGCATTTCGCGCGGATCGTACTTGTCGTGCAGGGCATAGCGGTGGCCGATGCCATCGGCCTGCCGTTCATCATTCCGCGAAAATTTGAGGAAATACAGCGAAGCTCCCACCCCGGCGACCTGTCCGAGGATACCCTGCGCCAGTTTCGGATCGAGGATTGCCCCGATCCCGAAGACTCCCTGGATGCCCAGCTGCTGCGACGCCATCGCCGCGGAGTGACGCGCGGTCACATGGCCCGTCTCGTGGCCCACCACGGCGGCGAGCTCGGCTTCGCTGTTCAAGTAGGCCAGGATCCCGCGGGTCACGAAGATGAACCCGCCGGGCGCCGCAAAGGCGTTCACCGCTGGATCATCGATGACGTGGTATTCCCACGGTAGGTTCGGCCGCTCGGACTCTCGTGCCATCCGCATGCCGACCGACGACACGTAGAGCTGCAGGCCGGAGTCCGGGTAGAATCCGCTTTCCTGTTGTGTCTGGGCGAGCAGCTGCTTCCCCATCGCGATTTCCTGCGACTCACTCATCAGCATCAACTGGCTCTTCCCCGTCACTGGATTGGTGGCGCAGGCGGCACCCACCGAAAGCGCGAGGACGATCCCGACGATCCCTGTTCGCATCCTGACCTCCTTGGGGCGTATCATACCAGCAGGAATGACGAACTCGCCAGAGCGACACGCACGCAGTGCCTGGACCGGCTGGACCCCGGCCCGAGGCTTCCCGCTGCCCGGCAATCCGCAGGGCCACGATGACCGCATCTCCTTCGTCCTCCGGCTTGGCCGCTCGCTGCACACCTCAGGGTACGCCGCGCCACGGCTCGAAGAGGCGCTGCAGCTGGCCTGTGACCAGCTCGCGCTCGAAGGGCAGTTTTTCTCGACCCCGACATCGATCATGGCCTCGTTCGGGCCGCAGGACGATCAGCGCACCTTCATGATCCGGGTCGAGCCGGGTGAGTCCGACCTGGGCAAGCTGGCGCAGGTTGACCTGGTGACTCGCGAGGTGCTCAACGGCGAGCTCACGCCGCTCGAAGGCTCGCGCCAGCTGGAGCGAATCGAAGAAGCGCCCCCGCGCTACGGTCCCGTGCTCACGACCGCAGCGTTCGGGGTGGTCTCGGCGGCCGGCGGCCGCTTCCTCGGCGGCGGCAGTCATGAAATTCTCGTGGCGGGCGGTGTCGGGCTGGTGATCGGCGTGCTCGCGCTGCTGGTGCATCGGGTGCCGAACCTCTCGCGTGTCTTCGAACCCGTCGCGGCACTGACCGCGTCGATGCTGGTGACGCTCGTTGCCGCGGCTGGCTTCCACGTCTCGGTTTACCTCGCGACGATCGCCGGGGTCATCGTCCTGATTCCCGGGCTCACCCTCACCACCGCGATGTCCGAACTCGCCTCCCGCCACCTCGCCTCGGGCACCTCACGGTTCATGGGGGCACTGGTGGCGTTGCTGGGCATCGCCTTCGGCATCGCGTTCGGTTCCAAGGTCATCTCGCTCGCCCTGGGCTCCCCGGCCGTGTACGCCCTGCATCCGCTCCCCGAGTGGACGCTGTACGTCTCGCTGCTCGTGGCCCCGATCGGCTTCCTGGTCCTGCTCAAGGCGGAACGGCGCGACGCCTTGTGGATTGTGCTCTCCGGCGTCCTCGCCTTCGGCGGGGCACGCATCGGCGCCACCCTGTTCGGTCCCGAACTGGGCGCCTTTCTTGGCGGGTTCGTGGTCGGGTGGGCGAGCAACTGGTACGCGCGATTCACCAATCGCCCGTCGCAGATCATGCTGGTGCCGGGCCTGCTCCTGCTCGTTCCCGGCAGCATCGGGGCGCGCTCACTGGCCTCGCTGCTCGATCGCAACGTCGAAGTCGGCGTCGAGAGCGCCTTCCACATGGTGCTGATCGCGGTGTCGCTGGTGTCGGGAATCCTGATCGCGAACGTGGTGTCGCCGAAGCGGAAATTGATGCGAGGCTAACGATGGTCATCCTGAGCGAAGCGAAGGATGCGCGTGGCGGCCCTTCGCTGAAGCTCGACCACGCATGCCCTTCGCTACGCTCAGGGCGACCAATCACCGATCACCAATCACCAGTCACCTTTCAATGCCCCTCCACGATCGACCCAAGCTCGCCAACGGCCACCACGACACCGCCTGACCCGTCGATCGCCAGCAAGAGACCGGGCAGTCCCGTCGTCAACGACGCCCACGTCGTGCCGGTCCACCGCCATGCCGTCCCCTGGTCGCCGATCACGTAGGTCTCGCTCCCGAAACCGTGCACCGCGCGGAGCGCCCGGTCGGTCGGAGGAGGCAGGGTTCGCCAGCTCGACCCATTCCAGCGCAGGACCACGCCCTGCTCGCCGACCACCCAGACGTCGCTGGGCGAGCGGCTCCAGACGCCACGAAGCAGCTCGGTGGTGGGGGCGGTGACGCCGTTCCAACGGACCCCGTCGAAGTGGCGCACCGTGCCGCTGTCGCCGACCGCCCAGAGGTCGCTGAATGACGTGCCGGCCACATGCCGCAGAAAAACCTGGGTACCTGACTCGAGCGCCTGCCACGCACCCCCGGCTGACCACAACGCCACCCCGTCCGCCCCGACGATCATCGCGCGGCCATCGGTCCCGCACCAGACGCTGCGCAGCAGGCCCTGGTAGGGTGACGCATCATTGCGCCAGACCGCGCCATTCCACCGCATGATGGTGCCACTGTCACCCACGACGATCCGGGAACTGGCCCGCACGCCGCAAATGCCATAGAGCGATGTCGTGGTGGGAGAAGGGGCCAGATGCCAGCCGCCGGCGTCCCGACGATAAATCAATCCGCCGGTGCCGATGGCCAACGCCGGCCCATCGGGCGGCACGTTGACGTTGTAGAGGATGCTGCCCGAAAGCCGCGATTGCCAGCCGTCGCGATCATCGAGGATGGTGCCGTTCCATCCGGCCGCGAAACGTCGGCCGCCAGCCCCGCCGATCGCGCGCAGGTTCTCGTGCGCACCTGCGGTCGGCACCAGGGTCCACGAATTCCCGTCACCCGTCAGCAGGCGACCGCCGTTGCCGACAATCCAGAATCGTCCCGGGGCATCGCTCCACACGCCGAAGAGATCTTCCGACGTCGGTGAGGTCACCTGCCGCCATCCCGAAGCGTCGCGTCGCAGGATCACGCCATTGCCACCCACCGCGACAATCCTGCCCGCGTCGTCGCCGGTGACGGCAAGGAGCAAGACGTTCACCGGCGAGGGGACCCGTTCCCACGCGCCGCTGGCACAGCATTCGAGGATGACCCCGTTCTGCCCAACCGCCACCATCGCATCGGCCGACCGGCCCCAGATGCCCCAGAGCTCCGCCGGGAGTGGCAACGCCTCCTGCCGCCACCCCGTCGGTGTCGATCGCAGCATCGCGCCGTTGGTGCCGATCAGCCAGATGTTGTCACGATCGAGTCCCCAGACGTCGAGCAGGGTTTCGGTGGTGGGAACGCTCTCGGCCACCCAGGCGCTGCCATGGCGACGGAGCAGGACGCCGCCCGACCCCGTCGCATAGATCTCGTTCGTGTCCACTCCCCAGATGCCGGTGATGACCTCGGTGGTGTGAGTCTCCTCCACCCTCCAATCCGTGCCGTTCCAGCCGAGGATCACCCCGCCACTGCCGCCCGCCCAGGCACGGTTCGCCGAGGCGGCCCAGAGCCCGAGCAGGGAGGCATTGGTGGGGGATGAGAGGACCGGAACGAGCGCCGAAAGCATCCCGCCGCCACAGCAAGGGGGCGTGACCAGATCGGTCGTGCAGCCCGCCAGGAGCAGCAGGGCAACGGCGCGCAAACGGCGGGGGAGCAAAGGGCTGGCGGTCACGGCCATCGCAGTTGGGGAAACCTCAAAGGTAAGGGGCTTGCGGGCGTGATTTCATGATGATATCATTTCGATGTCACTCTAACCGGAAGGGGTTATGAAGCTCGAAGTCGAACAGAAGGCGGTCAACGGTCTGGCGGTGGTGTTCGTCCTGGTCCTGGCAGCCGCCGTGGACCTCTACGCCTTTGTCGGCGCCGTCGGCACCGAGAGCGCCACGCAGGCCATCACGGCGGCCGTGGTCATGGTGCTGCTGATCATCGCCGCGGCGGGGCTCTTCACCGTCCAGCCGAATCAGGCGCGCGTCCTGATGCTGTTCGGCAAGTACAAGGGGTCCGTCAAGACGCCGGGGCTCTGTTGGGCCAATCCCTTCTACGTCAAGCGGGCGATTTCGCTGCGGGTGCGGAATTTCGAGACGGCGAAGATGAAGGTGAACGACAAGGCGTCCAACCCGATCGAGATCGGCGCGATCGTGGTGTGGCAGGTGATCGATTCTGCCGAGGCGCTCTTCGAGGTCGACAACTACGAGGACTACGTGCGGGTGCAGAGCGAATCGGCGGTGCGCACGCTGGCGTCGAGCTATCCGTACGATGCCCACAAGGAAGACGAGCGCTCATTGAGCCACAACGCCTCGGAAATTTCCGACCAGCTCGCCGGCGAGGTGCAGGCCCGGCTGGCCAAGGCGGGGATGAATGTGCTGGAAGCGCGGATCTCTCACCTGGCCTACGCGCCGGAGATTGCCAACGCGATGCTGCGCCGCCAGCAGGCGAGCGCCATCATCGCCGCGCGGACCCTGATCGTCGAAGGCGCCGTGTCCATGGTGGAAATGGCGCTCAACAGCATCGAGGCCAAGGGCATCGTCAAGCTCGACGAGGAGCGGAAGGCCGCCATGGTGTCGAACCTGCTGGTGACCCTCTGCGCCGAACAGCCAATGCAGCCGGTGGTCAACACGGGATCGCTCTACTAATGTCGTATGGTCTGGGCGCCTGAATGAGTGAGCGCAAGTCGTTCCTGTTGCGGCTCGATCCCGCCACCCACTCGGCCCTCGCGCGCTGGGCGGCGGACGACCTGCGCTCGCTCAATGCCCAGATCGAGTATGTCCTCAAGCAGGCGCTCCGCGATGCCGGCCGAAACGTCCAGGAGGTTCGTGATGCCGATGGATGATGCCCGCCGCCTCGAGCGTCTCCATGTCGAAATCATCGAACCGCCGGACGCGCTGGCGCGGGCCATCGCCCACCGGATCGCCGACCTGGTTCGACGTCGCGCCACCGAAGGGCGTCCCTGCGTGCTCGGGTTGGCGACCGGCTCGACCCCGGTCGGTGTTTACGCCGAACTGGTCCGGATGCACCGCGAGGAAGGGCTCACGTTCCGCGGGGTGCAGACTTTCAATCTCGACGAGTATTGGCCGATGCAGCCAGACTCGTTCCATGCCTACCACCGCTTCATGCGCGAGCATCTCTTCGACCTCGTCGATCTCGATCCCGCTCAGACCCACCTGCCGCCGGGTGCATTGCCGCGCGAGCAGCTGGCCGCGGCATGCGAGGCCTACGAGCAGGCGATCCGCGAGGCGGGCGGTATCGACCTGCAGCTCCTCGGCATCGGAAAGACCGGCCATATCGGGTTCAACGAACCGGGCTCAAGCGCCGAATCGCGGACGCGCGTGGTCATGCTCGACACCGTCACCCGCCGGGATGCGGCGGCCGACTTCTTCGGCGAGCAGAACGTGCCGCGGGAAGCGATCACCATGGGCGTGGCGACCATTCTCGCCGCGCGCGAGATCCTGCTCCTGGCCACCGGCGAGCACAAGTCGGCGATCGTCCGGCGCGCCGTGGAAGGCGAGGTCGATCACGAGGTGGCGGCCACGTTCCTGCAGCGCCATCCAACCGTGACGGTGTACTGCGACGGCGCCGCGTCCTCGGAACTGACCCGCGTCGCCACGCCCTGGCTGGTCGATGAGGTGCAGTGGACGGAGCCCCTGGAGTTGCGTGCCGTGGTCTGGCTTTCGCTGCGCGTCGGTCGCGCCATCCTCAAGCTCACCGAGCGCGACTACACCGAGAACCACCTCGGCTCGCTGCTGGCGCGACACAGCGATGCCGGTGTCGTCAACGGCCTGGCGTTCAATGCACTGGGTGGCCGCATCCGCGGTCGCTCCAAGCTCCCGCGCGAGCACAAGGTGATCTGTTTCTCGCCGCACCCCGACGACGACGTCATCTCCGCCGGCGGCATCCTCCGGAAGCTGCACCTCAACGGCAATCGGATCGTGGTGGCCTACATGACGAGCGGCAACATCGCCGTCTTTGATCACGACGTGCGGCGCTACATCGACATCCTTGAGCGCCTGGCCGTTGACGAGCACCTCGCCCGCCGCCGGGTCGACGCCCTGACGGTCAGCATCCGGAAATTCCTCGGCGCAAAGCACCCTGGCGAAGTCGATTCACCGGAAGTGCAGGACCTCAAGCGGATCATCCGTGAAGCAGAGGCGGTCAGCGGTGTCGAAACCCTCGGGCTGCGACCCGAAGACACCCGATTCCTCGACCTCCCTTTCTATCGCACGGGCCGGGTGAAGAAGGATCCGGTGGGGCCTGCCGATGTGGCGATCGTGCGGGAACTCCTGGAGGCAGAACGCCCCGACATGCTGCTCGTCGCCGGCGACCTCTCGGATCCGCACGGAACCCATCGGCTCTGCAAGGACGCGATCGACCTGGCCCTGGCCGAGGCCTACCCGGCGGGCGCGACGCGACCGGAGGTCTGGCTCTATCGCGGCGCCTGGCAGGAATGGCCGGTCACCGAGGCGACCTGGCTGGTACCGTTGGCGCAGGAAGAGTTGCGCCTGAAGATCCAGGCAATCTTCAAGCACCAGTCGCAGAAGGATTCCGCCCCGTTCCCAGGGCAGGACGAGCGGGAGTTCTGGCAGCGGGTCGAGGCGCGCAACAAGGAGACGGCCGCCCTGCTCGACCGGCTTGGACTGGCCGAGTACTTCGCGATGGAAGCCTACGTGGTGGCGTGAGGCCAGAGCTGGCGCTGCTCGAGCAGCGCCGGCAGGGCGGCCACGCTGTTGAGCAGGGCGTCGTGCGGTTGTTCCCCCAGCATCGCCTGATCGTGGCCGCCGCTGAGCACGCCCACGACGAGGCCACACCCCGCCATCGTCCCTTCCTGCAGATCGACCGCGGTGTCACCTACCTTGGCGACGTCGCTCGCCGGCATGCCGCCGGAGCGCTGCCGCAGCGCCGTGATCATGTCGGGATAGGGACGGCCCCGCGGCACCTCATCGCTGGCGATGGTCGTGTTGATCGGGCTCGACGGCCCATTCCATCCCAGGCGGGTGAGGACCGCGTCGAGCACTGGGCGGGAGAAGCCGGTGTTGAGCGCGACCAGCACGCCGTGATCCCGGAGCCGGGCAAAGGTCTCGGCGGCACCGTCAACCGGGCGGACCGAGGGATCGTCGCGATAGTAGCGGATGATCCGGGACACGAAGACGGCATGAATGGACTCCACCTTCGAGACGAGTTCATCCCGGCCGTGACCCTCGAGCAGGGTACGGATGGCCACCGGCTTGGCCAATCCCATGACCCGCTCGAGCGAGCCCTCGCGCAATGACAGACCCGCCGTCTCGAGCGCTTCGCGCAATGCCCGGCGCACGGCCCCGCCACCATCGTGCACCGTGGTCCCTGCCACGTCGAACACCACCAAGCGGATGGCCATCATTCACCCCGGTCCATGATTGCGGTTGCACCCGGCGGCGAGGAGGATAGCTTCCCTCCAACCATGCGCACCAGCGCCAGACCCTCACCTCCGACCCTCGTGATCCCATGCGCTGCCAGACCCTGCTGACCATCGCCACCATCACCGCGCTCGCCGCCTGCGCCCGGCGCGACGCCCCCGATACCGCCGCGGACAGTGCCATTGCCGCCGCCACCAGTGCGCAACCCACCGCCAAGACCCCGCATGTCCGGGCCATCGAACTCGGCCGCGCGGTGGACACGGTGACCAACCGGATCACGGGCGGAGTCGTCTCCAGCTATCAGGCGAGCGACACGATCTATGTCTCGCTCAGGACCGAGTACGCCCCCGAGGGGACCAGCCTGAACGTCCGCTTGATGCACGGCAAGACAACGGTGGATTCGGTTGACCTGAAGAGCGGCACGCCAAACGCCGAAGGCCTTGCCGTTGTTGCGACGCACTTCACGGCACGCACCAAGGGATGGGCGACGGGATCATACCGCCTCGAGGTGCTCCTCAACGGCGTCTCCCAGGGACTCTCCGATTTCGAGGTTCGCAAGTAGCGGCGACGAAACTCCGCCCACGGCCGGCAGCCGGGTCAGTCCTTCTTCGGTGGGCTGACCGAGGGATGGACACTGGTGACCAGGTACGCCTGCAACGCCCCGGAAGGGCACTTGGACACCGCATCGAGCACTTCGCTGGCGGAGGCGTTCTCGGGGCGGACCCAACGCTTCCTGGACACATCGAACACACCCGGCAAGGTCCTGAGACAGACACGCGAGTGGATGCAGATCTCAGGATCGAAGGTCACGCGGACCTCATTACTCTGGTAGACCTGGAGGCGATCGCGGGCCATCAGTACTCCTTGGCATCAGGGGACAACTGGGTGACTCCCGAACAATCCCCCCGGCACGGAATGCGGGCAAGGGTGGCCCCGATTCGGCGTCCAGTCAGCGGTGGCGGGGCGAATCGGGAAGGAGTAGACTGGCTGGCATGACGACCACGACGCGACTCCCCAGCCGACAAACCCTGCTCAACGCCCTCGGCCGCCGTGACCCCGCCTGGGATGGTCTCTTCGTGTTCGGAGTCCGGACTACTGGCATCGCGTGCCGGCCCACCTGCCCCTCCCGACGAGCGCGGCCGCAACATGTCGAGTTCTTTCCGACCATCGACGAAGCCCGCCACGCCGGCTTTCGCCCATGTCGCCGGTGCCGGCCGGAACAGCCGACCCGCGAGCCGGATTGGTGGCCGCGCCTGGTCGCGATGGTCGATCAAGCCCCCGGGGCCAAGCTGTCGGACGCCGAACTCACCCGACTGGGTTTCGATCCGGTGCGCGTTCGCCGTCACGCCGTCCGGAGCTATGGCATGACCTTCCATGCCTGGGTCCGCCTTCGCCGCGTTGCTGCGTCGCAGCGCTTGCTCCGGGCTGGCAATGCCCTGGACGCCGTGATCGTTGATTCCGCCTGGCAATCGCACAGCGGCTTCCGCGACGCGTTCCTGCAGGCGGTCGGCGCCCCCCCGGGCAAGGCACGGGACGGCGAGCCCATCTTCGCGATGACATGGCAGTCCCCGCTGGGACCCCTCGTCGCGGCGGCCGTCGAAGCCGGCGTGGTGCTGCTGGAGTTCGGTGAGATCGAGCGGTTGGAACAACAGGCGCCCACCCTGCGCCGCTGGTTCAAGGGACCGGTCGTCGCCGGGAAGCACCCGCACCTCGAGCAGCTCTTTACCGAACTCGGCGAGTATTTCGGCGGCATTCGGCGCGCGTTCAGCGTGCCGCTGGTCATCCGCGGCACACCGTTCGAGATGTCGGTCTGGCATGCGCTGCGCGACATTCCTTGCGGGACCACCTGCTCCTACGCCGACATCGCGCGGGCGGTGGGAAATCCGAAGGCCGTTCGCGCGGTGGGCAGCGCGAACGGCCGCAATCGGATGTCGATCATCATTCCCTGCCACCGTGTCGTCAACGCCGACGGCCGCCTCGGTGGCTATGGCGGCGGTCTCTGGCGCAAGATCCGCCTGCTCGAGCTCGAAGGCGTCCTGCGCTAGGGCTTGGCGGCGGCCTTCGGTGCCGGAGCAACTCCGTCCGCGTTGATCTCGCGGGTGATCCGCCAGCTGCCGTCGGCGCCCTTGCGCCAGATGTCCGCAAACGGATTGACACGTTGCTCGGCCTTCTTCCCCTTGGCTTTGGCGGTGTATACCCAGGTGGTGAAGGTGACGGCCTCGTTGTCGTTCACGACGACCAGTGCGTCGAGGGTGCTCGAGTCGATCTTGAAGGAGTCCGTGCCGGCGTAGATTTTCGCCACCGCCCCGAGGATCTCAGCCATTCCCTTGTTGCTCGCGCCGTCCGACGTGATCCATGTTGCGTCCTCCGCGAATATCGTCCGCACCGCGGCGGTATCCATCGTGGTGTTGGCCGCCTCAGCCTTGCTCAGCTGGGCGAGGATGGCCGTACGAATCGCGGCAGTATCCGGTCCGGCAGCGGCGGGAGCCGGCGGTTTGGCGCAAGCGGCGAGCAGGGCGAGGGCGGCCAATGCACCGCCGGACGGCAGCAAACGCATACAATGACTCCTGAGGGTGATGGAGTGGCCGGGGGATCCCAGCCCGATAATGCTACCGCCCGTCCCGAATCCCGCCGCCCCTGATCGCAGCTCGCTTCTCAAGCGAACAGCAGCTTTGCCCCCGCCGCCAGCAGCACAAGTGCCAGCACCGCCCGCAGGGCCGGGCCCGGCAAGTACCGCGAGCCGAGTCGCGAGCCGATGGTGCCGCCGATCACCGCCGCGACGGCCCAGCCGGGAGCAAAGGAAGGGATCGTGGCCAGGGCATGCCATTGGCCAAGCAGGCCGGCCGCGGAATTGACGAGGATAAACGCCACTGACGTCGCCGCCGTGACGCGCAACGTCGCCCAGCCGGCGAAGAGGAGCAGCGGACTCAGGAAGATCCCGCCTCCCACGCCGGTGAGCCCAGCCAGAAGTCCGAGGAACAAGCCCACAACGAGTGCTGCTGGCGTCGAGACGGTTCGTGACGCGACATCAGGGGACTTCAGTGTCATCACGAATCGAACGGCAGAAAGCAGGAGCACCACGCCCACGACATGCTGATACCAGTCGTCAGGAAGCGACATCCTGCCGCCGAGGTAGGCGGCCGGCACGCTGGCCAGGGCAAACGGCCAGAACAGTCGCCAGCGGAAATACCCGGCGCGGGCAAACTGAATGGTCCCGATCATGGCCACGAGGAGATTGAGCACCAGGGCCGTGGGGCGCATCGAAGCCGGCGCCATTCCCAGGATCGCCATCACGGCGAGATATCCGGAGGCGCCAGCATGACCCACCGCGCTGTAACAGAGCGCGGTGAGGAAGACGAGCAGCCCTCCCGCGAACTCGGCGCTCACGAGCGGCAGACCCCGAGGATCACAGCTTCGCGGGCGGCGGTTGCGACGGATCGCATCCGGGATGCCACGCCGGCTTCGGCCCATCGGCAAGGTGCCGGACCGCCTCGGCCGCCGAATGGATCACCGCCGTCATGTGATCGAAGTCGATCTTGTCGACGTCGTCGGTCACACGATGGTAATCGGCATGCAGATTGAACGTCGACAGCGTGTGGGCCACGATGCCGCGACGCGCCAGCGCGACGTTGTCGCTGCGCGAGAAGAACGATTGTTCTGGACGACGATCGGGCACGATCGCGATGCCATACTGCTTGAGCATGTCGCCCATCGTCGAGCGCTCGTAGCCCGTGAGCCAGGCCTTGCCGGGTCCCCCCGCGAGAGAATCGGGCCGGCCGATCATCTCGATCTCGAGGCCCGCGACAATCTGCGACAGGGGAAATGTCGGATGCCCGATCCAGAACGTGGTGCCCACCATCCCCGCTTCCTCGCCGGTCATGTTGGCGAAGACGATCGTCCGCTTCGGCTTGCCGGCCTTCTTGAGCAGGCGGGCGATCTCGAGCACTGCCACCGTGCCGGCGGCATCATCATCCGCACCATTGAAGATCGAATCGGCCCCGGGTGTCGGCGGCGTGCGCATGTTGAGATGGTCGTAATGCGACAGCACCACGACGATCTCGTTCTTGAGGACCGGATCGCGACCGGGAAGGATGCCGATCACGTTGGCCGCGGTGCGCTGCTCCGCCTTGGGGACGGTGTCCCAATCCTTCATCGACGGCAGCGTCACCAGGCGTGCGCGCGGTGCCTGAGCAACCGGGCTCGGTGCACCACCCACCCCGCCGGCCCGGCCACCTCGACCGGTCGCGCCAGCAGCGCCGCTCCCCGGGGTGGCGGCGCCCCGGCCTGACGCACCAGCCGCCGGAGGCGCCACACGTGCCCGCGAAGCAGCGGTGTCTGACGCCGTTGCGGGAGACCGTTCGGGGGCCTTCGGCAGGCACTCCGGCGGCGTCACCGTCGCTGGACCACGAGTGAAGGTGGCATTGCCGCTACGCCCTCCCGGCGGAGCAACAGGGACCATCATCGCCAGCGGCACGCGCTGCAGGTACTTGTCATCGCCACCGGGCTTGAGGCCAATGCGCTTCATCTCCGAGGCGAGGAAGCGGGCAGCACGGTGCTCACCCGGCGAGGCCAGCGCGCGACCTTCCATCGAGTCGTGCGCGAGCGAACGTTCAAGCCATTCGACGCGATCGCGGTCTGACTTCGAGGGCTTCGGGATGGACTTCAGGGTGTCGGCCATGGCCGGACGCCCCACGGAAGGTCGTGGCGTTGCCACGGAGACACCGGTGGCAAAGACCGCGGCGGCCATGCCGGCAAGGCTCAAACGAATGATCACTGGGACTCCCTGGAAGTCGTCCTGCGGAATCGAACCTCGCCAACCCTCGCTCACTACTTCTCGCTAGTTGCTCCTCGCTTCTCGGAGTTACCTGGCCGCTCGCCACCCCGCCCCGGCCAGTACTCCGACGCCGGTGATCGAGGCCACCAGCACCACCAGGACGGGAGAATCGAGGTTCATGCTGGCCAGCGGGGCAGCCAGGGCGAGGCCGCACAGCGCGCCAATGGTGCCGCCTCGGCGGCGGTCACCGTCGAACCAGTGGATGGACACCAACAGCTTCATCGCATAGAGAATCGCAAGGGTCGCGCCAACCATCGCCCCGAGAAAGACCGCCTGACGGCCGAACCACCTGCCCAAGCCGATGCCCAAACCGGCGCCAAGTCCGGCCAGCGCCCAGGTCACCAGGATCACTCGCAACTGTCGCATCAACAATACCCGATCACTTGGCGTCGAACTCGTGGATCACGCGCTGTTCCTCAGGCCGCAGGTCGTCGATCTGCATCGGGGTCGTGTGGTAGAACGGGTTCCGAAGCATGAAAATCGCCCGGAACCCGCTCAGGAGGATACCGATGCCGTGGCGACGGCGCCAGCGAGGGCGCTCATGCCATCAGGGAGGAGTGCTAGCGCGAGCGGACCGTGATGCTCTCGCCAGCCGCGCCGAGGGCGATGAGTGGGACACCGAGCAGGCCACCAATCCACATCCAGGTAGGGTGCGTTGCCTCCAGCTGGGTCGCCAGGATCGAAACGGTGAGAATCGCCGCAAACAGGTGCGCCGTCTTCCGCTCACCGCTGAGGCGAGTGGCGACCGTGCCTCCGAGAAAGGCCGCAACCAGCCAGCCTCCCAGCACGAGCAGCAAGGCGTTGAACGGGATCTGCCCCGCTTCCAGTGCCGCCTTGGGGGACTCCTTCGTCCCGGCTGGGCGGGGCGTCGCCCCGGCGGCCAGGTGATCCATCAGGTACATCACTCCGAATGCCACGAGGCAGGCGAAGCCCAGAGCCACCAGTCGTCGTATTGCAGGGGACATTCAACCCTCCAGAAAGGCATCCAAGTACTGCTACAGACGACCCAGAGCGCCCCAGACGCACGGTGGAAGAATAGCCGACTTAAATGTTCCCCATTTCTCGGTACCCCGGCTCGAGGCGCCAGCCGCCACGGTTCAGGCGGCGCCCGGCCGGGTGCCATCGCCCGCGAGCATCCGGACGAACCGCGCCTTCACCGCGGGCCAGTCCTCGTCGGTGATGCTGAAGTAGACCGTGTCCCGCACCCTGCCCTGCTGGGTGACCATGTGCTTGCGGAAGGTCCCTTCTTCCCTGGCACCGAGGCGGAGGATCGCGGCCCGAGATCGCACATTGAGCGCGTCGGTCTTGAGTTCGACGCGAAGGCACCCGAGCGTCTCGAAGGCGTGGCGCAGCATCAGGAATTTCGCTTCGGTGTTCACGCCCGATCGCTGCCATGGCGGGGCAATCCAGGTCCAGCCGATCTCGATGCGCCGATGCTCGGCTACCCAGGCTGCGAAGCGGCTGCTCCCGACCACTCGGCCATTCGCGCGTTCCACCGTGACGAATGGCAGCGCGGTGCCACTGGCTTGCTGCGTCAGTGCCGCTTCGACCCAGCGTCGCATGCCTTCGAGATCAGTGGCAGGCGTGGGAATCAACGCCCAGAGCGACGGATCGAGCCCGACCTCAGCGAGGGCGAAGAGGTGACTCCGCTCCATCGGCACGAGGCGAACCGTCGTCCCCTCGAGCACCACCGGCTCCAGTGCCCGGCGTGGTATTCCGTTCATCGCGGGATGTGGAAGATCCGTCCCCACCGTGTCGCCGTGAAGAACGGCAGCGGGCGGTAGCTGCCGGCATCCCACGAGTAGTAGATGATGATCGGGGTCCCGCGCACGTTCTTCCGGGGCACGAACCCCCAGAAGCGGGAATCCTTCGACATGTCGCGGTTGTCGCCCATCATCCAGAGCGAATCGCGGGGCACGACGATCGGTCCCCAGTCGTGGACATCCGGCAGGTAGTTCGGGTCGGACCCGATGTAATGCCCTTTCTGCAGCACGAGCATCTCCTGCCGCGTGCGCGGATCACCCACCAGGGTATTGTCGGGGGACAACTGCTGGGCATACGGTTCCTGCATGGACTGACCATTGCGGTAGAGCGCACCGTGCCGCATCTCGAGGGTATCGCCGCCGACACCGATCAGCCGCTTGACGAGGATCGAGTCCTCGATCGGTGACATGAAGACGACGATATCCCCGTGCCGCGGTTCACGCACCGCAGGGAGATTTGCATCGATGAAGGGTAGCTTGGCCCCGAAGAGGAACTTGTTGACGAAGAGGACGTCGCCAACCAGCAGCGTCGTCTCCATGCTCGGGCTGGGGATGAAGTAGGCCTGCACCAGGAAGGTGCTCAGCACGAGCCAGATGCCGAGCGCCCAGGCCGCGGCCTTGACCCATTCCAGCAACTTCCCCAACGGGGTCTTCGCCTTCTCGATTCCCTCAGTGTACGGCACCGCGCCTCCGTTCTGCTTGCCTGCCCCGATCCGGCGGTCGCCGGCGGACGAGGACGATGATCGCCCCATCCGCCCCGCCGCTCAAGGGGCCTACGATTCCGGCTTGAGCCGCTCGGACCAGCTTCGCCGCAGCTTCGCCATCTTCGGGGCGATGACGGCCGAGCAATACGCCCGGTCCGGATTCCGGTCGAAGTACTGCTGGTGGTGGGCCTCGGCGGGCCAGAAGGCAGTGAAGGGAACCACCTCAGTCACGATGCGGGATGGAAACGCATGCTCGAGGTCGAGTTCGGCAATCAGCGCCTTCGCGATGCGTTCCTGCGCCGGATTGTGGGCCAGGATGATCGAGCGATACTGGGTGCCGGTGTCAGGTCCCTGCCGATTGAGGGTGGTCGGATCGTGAAAGGCGAAGAAGAGCTCGAGCAGCTCGCGGTAGCCGATCTCCGCCGGATCAAACGTCACCTGCACCACTTCGGCATGCCCGGTCCGGCCGGTGCAGACTGCCTCATAGCTCGGGTTGGCGCCGGCACCACCGGCATACCCGGACACCGCCCCCCGCACCCCGCGCAGCCGCATGAACACCGGCTCGAGGCACCAGAAGCAGCCGCCCCCGAGCGTGGCGACTTCGAGCGGCGGCGGCGTCATTTCAGCGAAAACTCCCACACCGCGATGCGCCCCGGTCCGAACCGCAGTCGCGACGACGACCCGAAGCGATACGTCGGGTTGGCGAGTGCCTCGCGATTGAGCGAGAACTCGAGCTTGCGTACTCCGGGCCGGTCCCAGGCCGGCAGCAGGCGCACGGTGAAACCCTCGAGCTGGATCACGGCCGCATCGCCTTCCTGGATCACGGTCACGCCCGCGCGAAGCAGCGTGCGCGACACCTTGGCAATGTCGTCCACCGGCAGCGCAAATGTCGCGGCGACGAGCTCGGCCATGAGTTGATCGCGCATCAGGCGCGCGGCGATGAAGCGGTCGCGCGAGCGGTCACTGTCCGGCAGCGAGTCGCGCGGAGTCATCCGCGCGGCCATCGCGGCGCTGTATTCCATGACCCACAGCGCCGTCCGGTCGGAGGGAAGATCCGTCCCGCCGGCGCGCCAGCTCAGGAACCACGGAAAGCTGCCGGACGAATCGGTCTGGATCCGTGTCAGCGTGTCGAAGGGAAAGCGCTGGGCCCCGAAACGCTGCATCAGCGCCCGGATCCCGCCTGGCATCTCACTGGCCAGCCCGATGCCCACATCGCCTGGCTGCGAGCCCGGCAACCCGTTCGGGCCGAAGATCTCGAGATAGGTGTGGCGCCCGTAGAAATAGAGGCCCGACCACTTCAGCCCGCCAGATTCCGCGGTCCGCACCTCGCGACCGGCGAACTGCGTCCCAAGGAATGGCGACGACTCGATGTCGTGATATGTGGCCGAGTCGAGGACGAAATAGACATGATTGAGGAGCAGCCGCGGGGGCAGCGCCGGCGATTGGGCACCAAGCGGTGCGGTGCCGAGCAGGAGGGGCAGCGCGCCGCGATACCACTTCACGGGGACGCCTCAGCCAGCAGCGCCTGGACGTCGAGGGGGTGGAGCGTCATCGCGAGGGAGCCGTCAACACTGCGCGGCCACTCGCTCTCCGGGCGATCGCGATACAGTTCGACCCCGTTGCCGTCCGGATCGCGGAGGTAGAGCGCCTCACTGACTCCGTGATCCGATGCGCCATCGAGCGCGATCCCGGCGTTGGCCAGGCGACGCAGCGCGTCAGCAAGCGCGGGCCGATCCGGATACCGGATCGCGACGTGATACAGTCCGGTCGAATTCCGTGGCGGCGCCGTGCCGCCCTGACTGTGCCAGGTGTTGAGGCCGAGGTGATGGTGATACCCGCCGGCACTCAGGAAGGCGGCACTGTCACCCATGCGTTGCATGATCGCGAACCCGAGCACTCCATGCCAGAACCCGAGCGAGCGCTCGAGATCGGCCACCTTCAGGTGCACATGCCCGATGTCCACTCGCGGATCAATGCTGCCCATCTGCCCGTCCTCCGCTCTTGGTGGCGACCATCTTCAGGTAGGCAACCACGGCCTGCCCCAGTCGATCGAGACGATCGTCGTCAACCGTGCGATCGAGGGGCAATGGCTCTCCCGCAACGATCCATTCGATGTCCTGCCAGCGCGTGATCATCGAACCGCCGGAGGCCAGTCCCGCCTCAACCCAAAGCGCGCGCTCGGTCCCTTCCCAGACCAGGCGCAGGCGCAGCGGTCCCCGGGAGTACTCCGCGAACGCGCTTGCCTCCACTCCGTCCTGATATTCGCGCGCGATGACCTGAAAGCCGAATCCTTCCAGTACCGGCCCAAGAAACAACGACGCCCGGCTGAATGGTTCCCCGGGTACGCTCACGAGATCAACCGGGCCAGGAAGAAGGCCGCCGCCGCCGCGAGTCCGCCGACCACCAGCATCTGGGCCCCGGCCCGCAGCCCGTGGACGCCAGTAAAACGTCCCTTGACCCAGCCGAACACGAACAA
This sequence comes from Gemmatimonadota bacterium, assembly GCA_025361465.1. Lineage (GTDB taxonomy): Bacteria > Gemmatimonadota > Gemmatimonadetes > Gemmatimonadales > GWC2-71-9 > Palsa-1233. Next base: position 9,808 of record JANYAG010000166.1, on the reverse strand, counting down.
CGCCACCAAGGTGATGACCACCGACCAGCGAAGCCCGGTGGGAACGTCGGGGAAGATGATGTAGGGAGAGAGCGGCACCAGCCCGCCGAGGAAGTACGCGACGGCAATCGTACCGGCGCTGCGCGGAGCCCGCTTGGGGTCGGGAACTTCGAGACCGAGCTCGAAGCGCATCATGAACCGCACCCAGTCGTCCGGCCGGCGCCGGAACGAGGCAATCACTGGCGCGGATTCCTCGGCCGTGACGCCATACTCCGCGAAGACATCGGCGACCTCCTCGGCCTCGCGGTCGGGGACGACCACCACCTCATTGCGCTCGCGCGCGAGTTCGCTGGCGTAATGCTCCGCATCGCTCCGGGCGGCCAGATATCCGCCAAGCCCCATCGCGATCGACCCCGCCACGATTTCGGCCAGCCCGGCCGTGATCACGATGCTGCTCTGCGACACCGCCCCGGACAGCCCCGCCGCAAGGGCAAAGGGCACCGTCAAGCCATCGGACATGCCGATGACGACGTCGTGGATGGCTTCGGGGGCGGTGAAATGCTGTTCAACGTGGGGAGTCTGCGGCATCGCCGTGTGGCCATCTGTGGGAGGTAAGACCATCATCCATCATCCAGCATCCAGCATCCAGCATCGCTCATCGTTCATGCTTCGGGAATCTCCGCATCCACCGTTCCACCTCGACCAGCCAGGTGCGGATGAACGCGCGCGTGGGCTCGTCGGTCAGGCGGCCGGTCGCATCAATCTTCTTGTGCACCAGCGAGACGAGCACCTGCGGGAAGGGCAGCGTCGGGGCATTCAGCGTCACCAGTGTCTGGCGCAACGCGTATTGCGCGCGTGCCGTGCCAATCATGCCATCGCTCGCGCCGAGGATGGCGGTAGGGATCCCGAACAACCCATGCGGCGCCGGGCCACGCGAGAGCCAATCGAGCGCGTTCTTCAGCCCGCCCGGCACTCCGTGATTGTATTCGGGCGTCGCAATCACCAACCCATCCGCGCCCCGGATCGCCTGATGCAGCCGGATCACCGCCGCCGGCTTTCCTTGTGCTTCGAGGTCCTGGTCGAAGATCGGGATCCCGGCGATGGAATGCACCGTAAACCGCAGCGTTGGCGGCGCGAGCTCGGGGAGATTGCGCAGTAACGCCGAGTTGTACGACTCGGCGCGCAGCGAGCCGCTGATCGCCACCAGGTCCAGCATGTCGCTGCTCAGACGCCCCATCCCGCACGGTATTCGCGGGTGAGGTACTGATTGGCCTCGGGCGCGTTGGTGACCCGCATGTTCGCGGCGTCGTAGACGATCTTCCTCCCCTGGCCGGTCCGCAGCGCCACCAGGCCGAGCAGCATCACCTCGGTCAGGCGGGCCGCGTATTCGAACGGCGAGGTCGTCTTGCCGATCCCCTTGGCCGCGTTGGCCCAGTTCATCTCATGCGATGTCGTGATCCGGGGATACCTCGCCGGAATGGCCGCCGTCCGCTCCTTCAGCGACAGCGGAAAGAGCCTGGGATTCTGGCCGTATGTCTCATGCAGGAGCAGTCCCTTCTCGCCGACGAAGATCACCTGTCCTTCACGGTTGAAGCTCACGTCATCCGGAAGGCCATCGGGCCGAGGTGGCATCAGGCCGCCATCGTACCACGAGAGCTTCACCCCGGGCCGGGTCGGGGTCGCGGCGAACTCGTAATGCACGGTCGTCGCCTGCGGGAACGACGCTGGTGCGCGGCTCGGGCCGCCCCACGGCGTCGAAGTGGCCTCGACGCTGGTCGGCAGACCGAGGTCGAGGGCCCAGAAGGGCGCGTCGATGAGGTGGGCCCCCATGTCGCCGAGCGCCCCGGCGCCAAAGTCGACCCAGCCCCGCCAGTTGAACGGGTGATAGATCGGGTGGTACGGCACCTTGTTCGCGATCGGGCCACAGTAGAGATCCCATTTCAGGGTATCGGGCACCGGCACGTTCGCGGTCCACATCCCCAGTGCCAGGGCATCGTTGACCGTGTTCTGGTTCCATTCCCGCGCACCGACCGGTACGCCGACCGGCGGTGGCGCGGACGGAGTGCGCATTGGCGGCACCGATGGCCGGACCAGCCCCTGCGGCCAGATCGGCCGGTTGGTGAAGATGTGAACCTCGTGCACCGGTCCGATCAGGCCGGCCTGGATCCATTCGTTGATGAGGCGCGCATCCGTGGTGCTGTGCCCCTGATTCCCCATCTGGGTCGCCACGCCGGTCGACCGGGCCAGGTCGCTCAGCATCCGCGCTTCCTGGACGGTCGCGGTCAGCGGTTTCTGGACATAGACGTGCTTCTTGAGCTGCATCGCGGCCTTGGCGATGACCGCATGGGCGTGATCGGGTGTCGCGATCAGCACGCCATCGATGCCCTTCTCCTTGTCGAGCATCTCGCGGAAATCGGCATAGCGCTTCGCCTTGCCGAACTGCTCCACGAGCTTGATGCCGTTGGGCCGAGGGTTCTTCTGGCCGTCCACCCCGCGCCCGACCAGCTGCCGTTCAACGTAGCCGAAGTCGACGTCGCACAGCGCCACGATGTTCTCGCTGACGAGTTGCTCGGCGTTGTTCATCCCCATGCCGCCGGCGCCGACGATGGCGACGTTGAGGATGTCGCTCGGAGCGCGGAAACCGATGCCGCCAAGGACGTGGCGTGGAACAATCATCGCGCTCAGGGCGGCCTTACCCGTGCCAGCGACGAAATCACGGCGGGAGAACTTGCGGCGTGACATGACGATACGACCCCTGGTTGGAAGACGATCTGACGCAGCGCGGCGTCGCACTGGATCACGGTAATAGTGACCCATCATGGGGCGCTGTCAAGCAACCGCGCCACCGCCTCAGGCGATGGCGGGCCGGGGAACGGCGGCGGCACAGCTGATCACCACCGATGCCGGCTGCAGGCCTGGCGCGGTGGCTTCGACCCGGAGCGACCCGGCTTCCTTGGCCGCCTGCACGATGACGCAGCAGCAACCATTGAACGCTCTTCGGGTCGAGGCCACATCGGACTCGTGGCTGCTCGGGTCGCCATTCCCGACACCGAGGAGCCGGCCGCTCCCTTCGACGCGGAAGGTGACCTGGTCATCCGCCATTGGGACCATCCTCCCGGCGCCATCGACCACCTGCACCTCGATCACGCTGACGTCCTCACCGTCCCCGGCGATCTGCAGTCGATCCGGGCGTAGCGTCAGCTGGACCGGCGCACCGGTGGTCTCGCGGCGCATGCTCAGCAGCTGCTGGCTGCCGCGATAGCCCCGCGCCTCGATCGCCCCCGCCAGATAGGGAACCTTCCAAGCCAGGTGCCCGTCGCGCGGCATCTCCTGCGTCCCGAGGCTCTTGTCGTTGAGGAAGAGCTCGACCCGGTCGAGGTTGCTGTGCACCCACACATCAATCTCCTGCCCCTCCTTGCCGGCCCAATTCCAGTGGGGGAAGAGGTGCAGCACCGGCTTGTCGCCCCACCAGGCCTGGTAGTAGTAGAAGTTGTCCTTGGGGAAGCCGCAGGTATCCATGATACCGAAATGCGAGTTGATGCAGGGCCACTCGTAGGGTGTCGGTTCGCCGCGGTAATCGAATCCGGTCCAGACGAATCCGCCGGCAAGGTACGGTCGCTTTGCGAAGTAGCTCCACCACGCCTCGGCGGTCGCCCCCCAATCGGGCTTGTTCAGGTCGTAGGTGCTGAGGTAGCCCCGCTCCTTGTCGTTGGCGTAGATCCCGCGGGTGCCGACCGTGCTGGCGACCTCAGTGCCGAGGAGCGGCTTGGCAGGAAACTGCTGGTGGATCGCGTCGATGTCGCCGATGAAGTAGTTGAATCCCTGCACCTCAACGGCGAGGGTGAACCCCTTGCCCCACTGGCCGTTCATTGCCGCCGTGACCTCGCGGCTCGGGTCGAGGCGGTGTGCCAGCCGGTGAAGGGTCCTGGCCATCCGGACACCGCGCTCGGTGCCCTGCACCACGTATTCCTCATTCGCAATCGACCAGGCGAAGATCGACGGATGATTCCGGTCACGGCGCAGCATCCGCTCGAACTGGCCCAGGCCTTCTTCCTCCGTGGAAAAGAAGCGGAGTTCGTCAAGCACCAGCATCCCGAGACGGTCGCACGCGTCGAGCAGTTCGGCGGTCGGCGGATTGTGCGAGGTGCGATAAGCGTTGCAGCCCATCTCCTTGAGCCGGGCAATGCGGTAGTACTGCAGCCGGTCGGGGAGCGCGGCGCCGACTCCGGCGTGGTCCTGGTGGTTGCAGGTTCCCTTGATCTCCACCCGCTTCCCGTTGAGGAAGAAGCCTTCGTTCGCATCCCAGCGCAGGGTGCGGATGCCGAAGGACGTCTCCTGTCGATCACCGGCTGCGCCCCGTGACTCGATCGTGGTCACGGCCGTGTAGAGCGCGGGCGTCTCGATCGACCAGAGCGACGGCTTCGCCACGGACAGCACCTGGGAGAGCTGGGCCGTGCCCCAGGCCGGCACCCGCACCGGAGCGGAGCGCACAGTGGCGACCTCCTTGCCCGATGGGTCGTGCACGGTCTGCACGACCTGGCAGGTGGCGGCCGTATCGCCTTGATTGGCCAGCTCGGTGGCGAGGGTGATGGTTGCCGCGCCCTTCGCCACGGTCGTGGTCACAAAGGTGCCGTGATGCGCCACATGCAGCGGCGAGGTCTTGGTCAGCCAGACGTGGCGGTAGATCCCGGCGCCTTCGTAGAACCATCCTTCGTGCTCGGTGGCATCGACGCGCGCCACCAGGACGTTGCGCCCGCCAAACGTCACCAGGTCGGTGACGTCGTGACGGAACGGGGCGTAGCCGCTGAAGTTGCGATCGACGAAATGCCCGTTCAGCGACACCATCGCGTCACGAAAGACGCCGTCGAACTCGAGCGAGATCCGCCGGCCGGCATCTTCAGCCGGAAGGTCGAAGACCCGACGATACCAGCCAATGCTCGTGGCGGGGAAGTTCCGGCCGAGTGGGTGGTAACCGTAATCCGTGAGTTCCTTGGCGTTCTCGAACGGCAGTTCGATCGCCCAGTCGTGCGGCAGATCCACTCGTCGCCAGCCGCTGTCATCGAAATTGGGTCGCGAGGGTGCGAAGAGCGTGCCCGCCTTGTCGAACACCCCGCCGGTGCCGAAGCCGAAGTCCTTGGCCGGATCGTTGGCGTGGCCAAGGTGAAAGCGCCAGCCGAAGTCGAGGAGAAAGCGCTCCCGCCCGGTGCCGGCCACCGCGGGAGAGCGCAGGGCCTCCCTCGGCGTCCCCCAGGCCCCGATCGAGGCCGCCAGACCAGTCTTTACCACATCGCGCCGCGTCCAATCCCGCATCACCGCCTCCCGCCGGCCCGGACCGGCCCGTTCGTCAGCGCCGGCTCAGCTTCCGGTCGCGGCCTGCACAGCTTGACGGAATTCAAGCGGGGTCTGGATATGGTCGAAGCGCTCTTCGGTGCCACCGCTGCCGGTCACGACGATCTCGCCATAGCCCAGCATCCGCCCGCCAATGCTCTGGTTGACGGCGATCGCCTCGATCTTGGACAACAACAGCTCGACGGAGCGCGTGTTGAAGAAACCCACCTTGATGATCACCCGCCGGTTGGTCACCGCGAACTCCGAGCTGTGACGCTCGAGCCACGGCTTCACCCATGAGACCAGCGCGAGCACGCCGGGGATCCATGCCAACGACCGGTTCTCGGAATTGAGTGCCAGCACGACGAGAGGGACACAGAGCAACAGGCTGAAGAAGAACGGCCCGAGGTAGACCTTCCAGTGCAGGCGTGTGCGAAAGGTCACCGCCTCGCCTGGCAACAGATGCGCATCGATGTAGCTCATGACCTGGCCCTGGCAGCGCCACGTTGGAGAGGGAAGGAAGCCCGCTGGAGTGTAGCGGATTCATCCCAGTGCGGGGAGTTCCAGTCCCGGTCGCGGCCAGATCCTACCCCAAGCGGAACCTGGAAAACGGGTATAGAATTGTTGGCGCAAGCACTGCCCCCCACCCACCCGATTCACCGGACACCCGCATGAAACTCAGCCGCGATTTGGCCTTGACCTTCGCCCTGCTGGCCGGGACGCAGGCCCCACTCGTCGCCCAGACCTTCCCGACCAATGATCCGGTGATCAAGCGGATCTACACGCTCGGAATGGACTCCACCGACGTCTACCGTCAGGCCCATGTCCTGCTCGACTCGCTCGGGCCACGCCTGTTGGGATCACCCGATCTCAAGCGGTCCCAGGATTGGCTGGTCAATACCTACACGTCGTGGGGGATTGGCGCCAAGCAGGAGAATTTCGGGACTTGGCGGGGCTGGGTCCGCGGGCCGTCCCACATCGACCTGATGACCCCCCGGGTGCGCACCCTCCAAGGGCAGATGGTGGGTTTCTCTCCCGGCACCGGCGGCAAGCCGAAGACCTTCTCCACCATCATCCTGCCGTTGTTCAAGGACTCGACCGAGTTCGTGAAGTGGCTGCCACAGACCAAGGGGAAACTCGTTCTGCTGGCGCCACCGAAGCCGAGCTGCCGCACTCAGGAGGAATGGGACCAGTACGGTACCCCGGAATCCGTGCGCCGCTTCGATTCGCTCGTCACCGCCATCAACGCCGACTGGGCGGCGAGAATCCGCAACACCGGCTACAGCCTGGCGCTCGGCGGTGGCTCCCTCGGCGTCCGTCTTGAGAACGGTGGCGCCGGCGGCCTCATCACCTCGCGGCCGAAACTGACCTATCCGTCGGTCGGCCTCGCTGGCGGTCGCGGCGGCGCTGCTGGTGGCGGCGGCCGGGCCGGTGGCGGTGGGCGCGGTGGTGCACCAGCTACGGTGGCGCTCAACCTCAACCTCGCCAACGGCACCGCAACGGTTGACTCGGCTGCGTTTCGCGCCGCGGTCCGTGCGGCAGCCGGGGGCGGTCGCGGCGGCTTCGAGGCGATGGAGGTCTTCGAGACCTACAACACCAAGACCCCGACCATCGCCCTCAATTGCGAAGACTACGGCCTCGTGTATCGTCTCACCGATGCTGGCGACAAGCCCACGGTCCGCCTCACGCTCGAGGGCAAGCTCCTTGGCGAGCAGCCGATCTTCAATGTGGTCGGTATGGTGAAGGGCAGCGAGAAGCCCGATGAATATGTCGTCCTCTCGGCCCACCTGGATTCGTGGGACGCCGGGTCAGGCGCCACGGACAACGGCACCGGTACCATCACGATGCTCGAGGCGATGCGCATCCTCAGCAAGGCCTACCCGCATCCCAAGCGCACCATCGTCGTCGGCCACTGGGCCGGCGAGGAGGAGGGCCTGGTCGGCTCGAAGGCGTTCACCGAGGATCACCCGGAAGTGATCAAGGGCCTGCAGACCGTCTTCAATCAGGACAACGGCACCGGGCGGATCCAGCGCATCAGCGGGGGCGGGATGGTCAAGTCGCCCGAACACATCAACATGTGGCTGAGCAGGTTGCCGACCGAGTGGAAGAACGACATCACGCCGAATCTCCCCGGCGGTCCTTCCGGCGGTGGAACCGACGACGCCTCGTTCTCCTGTTATGGCGTGCCGATCTCCGGCGTCGGTGGCCAGAGCTGGAATTACAGCGCGCTGACCTGGCATACTGAACGCGACACGTACGACAAGGTCGTCTTCGATGACCTCAAATACAACGCGACGCTGGTGGCGATGCTGGCCTATGCGGCATCCGAAGATCCGACCATGATCCCGCACGAAAAGGTCGACCTCGCGGCGCAAGCGGCGGCACAGGCGGCCGCGGCCGCGGCCCAGGCGCGGATCGATTCGATCCGTCGCATCAATCCACGCCTGGCCGATTCGCTCGCCGCGCTGCCGGCCGGTGGTGGTCGTGGCGCCGGCGCCGGTGGTGGCCGTGGCGGCGCAGGTGCTGCCTGGCCGGTGTGCGTCAAGGCGCCGCGGGTGACCGCACCGCGCCTGCAGTAGCGAGGAGGTACGGCACAACTTTGACGGGCGCCGAATCGTCTTGATCCGGCGCCCGTCGCTTCAGCAGCCAACCACGCACTCAGCCATGAGGCCTCCGTGAGGAAGATCGCACCGTCGTTGATACCCCTGTTGCTGGCCGCCCTGGCACTGCCCGCCCAGGCGCCCACAGCCTATACCCACGCCGACTCGCTGCGCGGCGGCTACGGCCCTGGCCGCAGCTGGTGGGACGTGACCTTCTACGATCTGCACACCACGGTATATCCAGCCGACAGCACCATCCGCGGCTGGAACGGGATCACCTACCGGGTGCTGCAGCCTGCCAAGGAAATGCAGATCGACCTCCAGGAACCACTGGTGGTCGACAGCATGAAGCAGGATGGCCGCGTGCTGACCTGGCGTCGCGATGGCAACGCCTTCTTCGTCGCCCTCACGGCGCCACAGCCAAAGGGAAAGGTCAAGACCGTCACGGTCTGGTACCATGGCAAGCCGAGGGTGGCCAAGAACCCGCCTTGGGATGGTGGCCTGATCTGGCGCGAGGATTCGCTGCACAATCGCTGGATCTCGACCGCCGACGAGGGGCTTGGCGCCTCGGTGTTCTGGCCGAACAAGGACCACCTGGCCGACGAACCCGACAGTCAGCGCATCGCGGTCACGGTCCCGAAGGGGATGACCGATGTGTCCAACGGCCGGTTGCGCAGCCAGAAGGACAACCCCGACGGCACCACGACGTACGAGTGGTTCGTCACATCGCCGATCAACAACTACGCCATCGAGATCAACGCCGGCCAGTACGCCCACTTTGCCGACACGCTCCAGGGCGAAAAGGGCAAGCTGACGCTCGACTTCTGGCCGCTCGCCATTCACCTCGACACGGCCAAGGTGCAGTTCCAGCAGGCGAAGGCGATGCTCACCTGCTTCGAACACTGGTTCGGCCCGTTCCCGTGGTATGTAGACGGCTACAAGCTGATCGAGGCACCGCACCTCGGCATGGAGCACCAGAGCGGCGTGGCCTACGGCAACAAGTACAAGAACGGCTACAGCGGCCGCGACCTCTCAGCCACCGGCATCGGCATGAAGTGGGATTTCATCATCGTGCATGAAAGCGGGCACGAGTGGTTCGGCAACAACATCACCGCCAAGGACCGCGCCGACATGTGGGTCCATGAGGGATTCACGAATTACTCCGAGGGGCTCTACACCGAGTGCCAGCAGGGGAAGGAAGCCGGGGCGAAGTACATCATCGGCAGCCGCCGGAACATCACCAACCGGACGCCGATCATTCCTCCGTTCGGCGTCAACGGCGGCGGCTCCGGCGACATGTACTACAAGACCGGCAGCATGCTCCACATGATGCGGCAGATCGTCAACGATGACGACAAGTGGCGCGTCGGCATCCTGCGCGGCCTCAACAAGACCTTCTGGCACCAGACCGTCACCGGCCGCCAGGTGGAGGACTTCATCAACGCGCAGTCGGGGATCAACTTCGACAAGGTGTTCGAGCAGTACCTCACCACCACGAAGGTACCGACGCTCGAGTACAAGATCAGCGGCACCACGCTCTCCTACCGCTGGACCAACGTCGTGCCCGGGTTCGACATGCCGGTCAAGGTGACACTGAACGCCGAAGGCTTCGGCCTGATCCGCCCGACCGAGGAATGGAAGAACGCCGAGATCCGCTTGGCGGACCCCGGCGCCTTCAAGGTCGACGAGAACTTCTACGTGCTTTCGAAGAACGTCAGCGGAAGCTAGATCCCGCCTCCACCACCGCCGCGGCCCGCGGGGACAGCCCCCCCGCGGCCGCCGGCGCCGCCGCGCCCGCCGCCCATCTGGTACTCCTTGGGCGGCTCGGCGTTGAGCAGCCACCGGGTGAAGTAGTCCCACCGACGGCGCTGCATGTACGACGACGCCGCACCGTATCCGTG